>NZ_VRVG01000190.1:0-6908 GCF_008040085.1 Methylobacterium sp. WL7
GGCCTGGCCAACGAGGCCGTCGGCAACGTCAAGCAGGCCGCCGGCAACGTGACCGGCAACGACAAGCTCGTGGCCGAGGGCAAGGCCCAGGAGCTCAAGGGCGAGGCCCAGAAGACCGTCGGCGACGCCAAGGACGGCGCCAAGACCCTCGCCGACAAGATCACCGGCAAGCACTGACGCACGCACTGCCGCATGTGCGGAAGCGGCCGCCAGGCCGCTTCCGCCCCGAAGGACCGAGACAGGAGCCTCACATGAACCGGGACGGGTTTCGCGGTGCCACGCGCCACCTCAAGGGCCGCGCCAACACCGCGCTCGGCAGCCTGACCGGCGATCCGGCGCGCCAGGTCCGCGGCGCCGTCGATCAGGTCGCCGGCGGGGCGCAATACGCCTACGGCCGCGCCCGGGAGCGCACCGAGGATCTCGTCGACGAGGGCACCGACCTCGCCCACGAGGCCCGCCGGCGGGGCGAGCGGCTCCTCGACGACGGCAGCCGCTACGCCCGGGAGGCCCGGCGCCGCGGCACCCGCTTCGGCCGCGACGCCCTCGGCTACGCGGACGACCACCGCACCACGACCCTTCTCACCGTCGCCGTCGTCGCCTTCGGCGTCGGCTGGCTCACCCGCTCCCCCCGCTGACCCGCCACGGAGACCCACGATGATCCGCAAGCTCCTCACCATCTTCGTCCTGCCGAAGCTGATCGCCTATGTCGGCCGCCGCTTCGCCGGCCGGTCCGCCGCGCCGACCCGCCGCCCCCGCTGAGATCCGCACCCCGGGCCCCGGCATCCGCCGGCCGGGGCCCGGGCCTCCACGTCGACGGGCGGATACGCGAGAGGACACGCCAATGAGCAAGGGTTACCCCTCGATGACCGCGCTGCTGGGCCTGCTGGCCGTGGCCGGCTACCAGAACCGCGACAAGCTCGCCGAACTGCTGAAGGGTCACGACCACGGGACCAGCCCCGGGCAGGTCCCGTCCGTGCCGAAATCGGCGCCGACGGGGGCCGGGACCGCGACCGGGACCGGCGGGCTCGAGAATTTCTCCGGCCTCGCGGGCCTGCTGGGCGGCGCCGGGACCGCCGGCGTCGGCGGCCTGATCGCCAGCGGCCTCGGCGAACTCGTCGACCACTTCACCAAGAGCGGCCACGGCGAAGCCGCCACCTCGTGGATCAACCACGGCACCAACCGCGACCTCCCCGAGGCCGATCTCGAGCGCGCCATCGGGCCCGAGACCCTCGATCACCTGACCCGTCAGACCGGCCTGAGCCGGGCGGCGCTCCTGGCGCGCCTGTCGCGGGAGCTGCCTTCGGCGATCGACCGATACTCGCCGGACGGCCGTCTGCCGACCTGAGGCCGGAACACCATGCGCCCGCATCGTCCCGGCCGCCGCGGCCGAGGCGATGCGGACGCCGCCGTTGACAGGCGTGCGCGCAATGGTCACCTCCAGGACCTGACGGCCAGGCGTGATTCTGGCCTGAGAGGCGGATCATGGCGAGCGAAGCAGCGACGCGGCCCATCGTGTTCATCGATGGCGAGGCCGGCACGACCGGTCTCGGCATCCGCGAGCGCCTGGAGCGCGACGGCCGCGTGACCCTGCGCAGCATCGCGCCCGAGCACCGGAAGGATCCGGAGGCCAAGCGCGCGCTGCTCGCCGAGGTCGACCTTGCGGTCCTGTGCCTGCCGGACGACGCCGCCCGGGAGACGGTGGCGCTCGCCGACAGCCTCCCCGAGGGCGGCCCGCGCATCCTCGACGCCAGCACCGCCCACCGGGTCGCCCCCGGCTGGACCTACGGATTTCCGGAGATGACCCGGGAGCAGGGCGCCGCGGTGGCCCGCGCCCGGCGGGTGGCCAATCCCGGCTGCTACCCGACCGGCGGGATCGCGCTCCTGCGGCCCCTGGTCGAGGGCGGCCTGATCCCGGCGGATTTTCCGCTCAGCGTCAACGCGGTCAGCGGCTATAGCGGCGGCGGCAAGGGCATGATCGAGGAGTACGAGCGGGGCAGCGCGGCGCCGTTCCTGCTCTACGGCCTCGGCTTCGCCCACAAGCACGTCCCGGAACTGCAGCGCTACAGCGGGCTCACCCGGCGGCCGATCTTCGTGCCGTCGGTGGGCAATTTCCGCCAGGGCATGCTGGTGAGCGTGCCGCTCCACCTCGACGCGCTGCCGGGCAAGCCCGCGGCCGGCGACCTCGAGGCGGCCCTGCGCGACTGGTATGCCGGCCAGCCGCTGGTGCAGGTGGTGACCGGCGCCGAGGCCGGCGCCCACCGCGAGAAGATCACGCCCGAGGATCTCAACGACACCGACCGGCTCGAGCTGCGGGTGTTCGGTTCGTCCGAGCACGGCCAGGCGGTGCTGGTGGCGCGCCTCGACAACCTCGGCAAGGGCGCCTCCGGGGCGGCGGTGCAGAACCTCGGGCTGATGCTCGGGCTCGACGCCTGATTCTTCGCCGCCCCCGGGAATAACCGGGGCGGCCGGACGGTTCTCAGTCCGGGGCGCGGAGCTGCGGGGTGAGCGGCCGATGGCGGCGCAGGACACGGACCCGGCGGGCGGCGCATGACGACGCTCGCCCGCGCGCGCTTCAGCCAGCTCGTCCTGCCCCGCCTCGACGAGGGCTACCGGCTCGCGCACTGGCTCACCGGCAACGCCACCGACGCCGAGGACGTGATGCAGGAGGCCTGCCTGCGCGCCTACCGGGCGATCGAGACCTTCGCGGAAGGCAACGCCCGGGCGTGGTTCCTGACCATCGTCCGCAACACCGGCTATTCGTGGCTGCACCGGCACCGGCCCCGGACGGTGGTCTTCGCCGAGGACCTCGCTCCAGAGGCCCGCGCGATCCTGGATGCAGGAAGCGTGCACGCCGAGGCACCCGAGACGCCCGAAGCCGCGCTCATCGCCCACGACGAGGGCGGGCGCCTCGCCCGGGCGATCGACGCGCTGCCGGTCCCGTTCCGCGAGACGCTGGTGCTGCGCGAGTATCACGGCCTGAGCTACCGGGAGATCGCCGAGGTAACGGACGTGCCGATCGGGACCGTGATGTCGCGTCTCGGGCGGGCGCGCCAGCACCTGCTCGAACGGCTCGCAGGGGAGGGGCGATGACCGGCGGCGACGAGACCCTCCTGCTGCTCTGCGCCTACGCCGACGGCGAGCTGTCGCCGGGCGAGGTGCTGGCCATGGAGCGGCGCCTCGCGGCCGATCCCGAGCTCCGGACCAGGGCCGAGCGCCTGCGCGGCATCTCCAGCGCGGTGCGGACCACGCTGGCGGCGGTGCCGGTCCCCGAGGCCCTGCGCGGACGGATCGTCCAGGAGGTCGGGTTCGCCGACCCGGAGCCCCGCCGCGCAAGGATCAGCTCTTGGCTGAGCCCTCGGCTCACCTCTTGGCCGGCGCTCGCCGCGACGCTGGTGGTCGGGATCGCCCTCGGCGCCTCGCTCGGCGGCCTCGGTCCCCTCGGGATCGCCGCCCCCCCGCCGCGGGCGGCCGACGCCATTCTGGCCGGCCATCTGCGAGGTCTCGCCGCGCCGCAGCCCTACGATATCCCCTCCTCGGACGGGCACGTGGTCAAGCCGTGGTTCAACGGCCGCACCATCATCGCCCCCGACGCCCCCGACCTCGCCGAACGGGGCTACCCGCTGGCCGGCGGCCGGATCGACATCGTCGACGGCAAGCCGGTGCCGACCTTGGTCTACCGCCACGACCGGCACGTGATCAGCGTCACCGTGGTGCCGGCGGCCGCCGATGCGGCGGCCGTCGAGGCGCGCCGGGACGGGACGTTCATCGAGCGCTGGAGCGCCGGCGACCTCACCTACTGGGCGGTGTCGGACCTCAACGCCCGAGACCTGCGGGGCTTCGTCGCGCTGTACCGCGCCCGGACCGGGCAGCCGCACTGACGAATTCGATCGGCGTCCGGGAATAACCGCGCGGGGAACCGGGTTCTTCATCCTGCCATCCGCTTCGATCCCATGAGGGCCGCGCGTGATCGTCAGTCCCGACCGCATCCTGCGCCCATCCGACCGGCACGCCACGCCGACGCCCGATCCGCCCCGTGGGTTCGGCGACCCGCGCCCGGCCCGCGAACCGGCAACTCTGGAGGACGCGCTTTACCGGCTGGTCGAGCATCTCGAGCAGGGGGTGGCGGTGACCGACCGGTCCGGGCGCGTTCAGGTCCTGAACCGCGCTGCCCACACCTTGGTCCGCCGGGGCCTGCTGCTCCTCCGGAACGGATACCTGTGCACCGGCACGCCCGAGCACGCCGCGGTGTTCGGCCGGCTCGTCGCGCGCTGCGCAACCGGCACCGGCGGCGCGCTTCGCCTCGCGGGGGAGGGCGGCACGCTCCTGATCGCCGCCTGCCCGATCCCCGGCAACGGAGTGCTGCTACGCGTCATCGACCCCGCCGCCGCCCCGCTGCCGGACCCGGGGGCGCTGCAGGAGCTGTTCGGCTTCACGCCGGCCGAGGCGGCGCTCGCCACCGACATCCTGGCCGGGCACGATCTCGCGGCGAGCGCGGCCCGGCGCCGGATCACCCTGCACACGGCGCGCGCGCATCTGCGCCGTCTGTTCGAGAAGACCGGCACCAACCGGCAGGCCGAGCTGATGCGCCTGCTGCTGCTGTGCCCGCTCCCCGTCCCGGCCACCGCGTAAGCGTATCCGCAGCCGAATCGATTTTTAACGCAGCATTACTCAAATGAGTGATGCGTTTAACGTAGAATAAAACGACGCTCACATCCGTCGAATATCGACATCACATCAATATTCATGGCGGAAGAGAGCGCGACATGCTCGTCTCGATCTTGAGATCCATCCAGGCCCGGCGCGCGGCCGCGCGGACCTACCGCGTCCTCTCGGCGCTCGACGACGACGCGCTGTGCGATATCGGCCTGGACCGACGCACCCTGCGCGCGTTCTGCGACGCCGGTTACCGCCACCCGGCAGCACCCGGTATAAGACCGAGTCGGGCGCTAGTTGTGATGCAGTCTGCAATGCTCAGACCAAACCTCGGCTGACAGCTCCTTGCGCGACAAGCGGTACAGCAACCTACAATATTGGGAGCTCGGTCCGATCGATCAAACGCCGAGCTTTCATTCGCCGTCGCTGCGTACCATTGAGCGATGTTAGATATTAGATTTTACCTCGAACCCATTTGCGAACCGATCCCACAGATCATCAGGCATCGCTGAAGCGTTCCATTGAGCAAGCTTGCCCTGATTATCGAGATAATAAAACGTCCGATCAACGACGTTAACCGCAATTCCGCGCGGACGGAGGTTTTCGGGATCGGGAGCGGATCCAGGCTCTGTTCCCCTGTATAAGCGAACAAGCGTCATCTGCTCACCGAGGTTTCTTAACCACGCATCCATTCGATACCCTCGTCAAATCGCATGATAAGTCTTGAATAGTCGCATCCAAAACATCGATACAGTGATCGGCCGCTCCGGATAATTTTTCCGACGAAAGAGAATTATTAAAGCAACTCAGTGCGCCACGTCACATTCGATCGAATTATTCTAGCTGGCACGCCCGCGGCCATCACATTGGCTGGAAACGTCCCGCGAACCAGCGAATGCGCACCGATGAATGATCCATCGCCGATCGTCGTGCCTTTCAAAACCGTCGATCTCGCGCCGATCCACACACGATGACCAAGCATAATAGGTCGTGCAGGATTGATACGCGCGCCGGTCTCCAAGTCTATCACTGAATGCATATCACTGACGGAAACGGTAACCTCGTCAGCAATAAGACAGTTGTGTCCAAAAGTGATTTCTGCCGGCTCGTGCGTAGATATTTGAGCGCTGCCAACAAATGAGGTAAACTCTGCAACAATTAATTTTGTCGGAGCCACAATATGCATTCTAGCTTTGGCCAATCGTACGTGATCGCCGATATGAACCACGGCATCTGACCCACAGTGCAAATAAATATCGTCACTGTTAGAGTCCTTGCCGATAATCACATGGCTGTTATCACGCTCAAAAAAAATCGTTCCATTTTGGGTCTCGAGAAAGTCGTCAGACGTATCAATTTGGTTATTGTGGCCGCGGTCAACGATCTTGATTGGCATGCTCGATCAATCTCATCTTACGCAATCCAGCGCGAGCCACAACGATGATGCTGCACCGAGGGACCGAGCGCTAGACTCCATCGACAGTCACGCCAATATCGCATCGGTTCGAGAGCCTTGTCCATCCGGCGCGGATCCGCCGACTCTCGACGCCCGCACCCCTCGACCGGTGTAGCAGGCTACCGTAGAGACACCTGCCATGGAGCTGAACGCTCGGATCACCCTTTTGCCTGAATGCGGGCCGGTCCCGCGACAACGATCGCGCTCGTGGTAGAAGGCCTGAACTTGCAACACCCAAGCTCCAGAGCGTGTGGTTGTCGGCAGGCAGTTAGGCGGAAATGCACGGAACACACGTTGATGTCTATGGGACCCGTATACCGTCAAAATCTGATCGACCTGATGCAGGGCGGCTCATGGCAAGCTGTCAATCAAGACGGTTCCTTGCAAGCAGAAATAAACCCGTCAATTTCCTGGCGGAAGATCGACCTCGGCCTTCGGTTTCCAATCCATTCTATACAAATAGACTCATCAAACCCGAGACCAGCCCATAAGGCATTCAACGATATCGTTGCATTCTCGGATGACGGCGAGACGTGGTCGCATCCTGAGATAATCCCGCCAGTCGGTGGGGAGGATGGTGCGCTGTCGATGCAATTTGTTCCGGGCGAGACAAGCTGGACACGCTATATCCGACTCGGAGTAGGGCTGAATATCGGAGGCGCCGTGCGTATCTGGAGTGAGCGCGCCAGTTTCGATCTTATCGCGCTGCGCAAGCTTCTGGACGCAGATTTTGATATCGTGTCTGAGCGTCCAGGTCTCGATGTTTACAGAGCTTACAGATTTTTGAGCAACCCAAATC
>NZ_VRVG01000191.1:0-6784 GCF_008040085.1 Methylobacterium sp. WL7
GAAGGACCCGCCCCGTGACCATCGCCCCCGAACCGAACTCCTTCCGCACCGGCCCCGACGAGCGCGGCCGCTTCGGCATCTTCGGCGGCCGGTTCGTCGCCGAGACGCTGATGCCGCTGATCCTCGAATTGGAGGCGGCCTACGAGGCGGCGAAGGTCGATCCCGCCTTCGCGGCCGACATGGCGAGCTACGGCACCCACTATATCGGCCGGCCGAGCCCGCTCTACTACGCCGAGCGCCTGACCGAGCACATGCGCGCCACGGCGCCGGCCGGGCACGGCGCCAAGGTCTACTTCAAGCGCGAGGAGCTGAACCATACCGGCTCCCACAAGGTGAACAACGTGCTCGGCCAGATCCTGCTCGCCCGCCGCATGGGCAAGCCGCGGATCATCGCCGAGACCGGCGCCGGCCAGCACGGCGTCGCCACCGCGACCCTCTGCGCCCGGTTCGGGCTGAAATGCGTGGTCTACATGGGCGCGGTCGACGTCGCCCGGCAGGCGCCCAACGTCTTCCGGATGAAGATGCTCGGGGCCGAGGTGATCCCGGTGGAATCCGGCACCAAGACCCTCAAGGACGCGATGAACGAGGCCCTGCGCGACTGGGTCACCAACGTCGCCGACACGTTCTACTGCATCGGCACCGTGGCCGGCCCGCACCCGTACCCCGCCATGGTCCGCGACTTCCAGTCGGTGATCGGCCGCGAGACCCGGGAGCAGATGCTCGCGCAGGAGGGCCGCCTGCCGGATTCGCTGATCGCCTGCATCGGCGGCGGCTCCAACGCCATGGGGCTGTTCCACCCGTTCCTCGACGACCGCGAGGTCGAGATTTTCGGGGTCGAGGCCGCCGGGCACGGGGTCCAGTCCGGGCTGCACGCCGCCTCGCTCACCGGCGGCAAGCCCGGGGTGCTGCACGGCAACCGCACCTACCTGCTGATGGACGCGGACGGGCAGATCTCCGACGCGCACTCGATCTCGGCGGGCCTCGACTATCCGGGCATCGGCCCCGAGCACGCCTGGCTGCACGAGATGGGCCGCGTCCAGTACCTCTCGGCCACCGATTCCGAGACCCTGGAGGCGTTCAAGCTCTGCTCGATGCTGGAGGGGATCATCCCGGCCCTGGAGCCGGCCCACGCCCTGGCCCGGGTGCTGGACATCGCCCCCCAGCGCCCGGCCGAGCACCTGATGGTGCTCAACATGTCCGGCCGGGGCGACAAGGACATCCCGCAGGTCGCGGAGATCTTTGGGACGAAGCTCTGAGCGCGGAGCGGCCCGGATCCCGTCCCGCGGCCGCGCCTCACCCGGCCTCGATGTCGGTGAGCGGGAAATCGTTGCCCTTGTAGAGCAGCGGAACCCGGTGCGTTCGGGCACAGGCGTAGGCGAAGCAGTCGCCGAAATTGAGACCAGCGGGATGCCGGCCCTTGCCGAAGCGGTCGTAGGCGTCGAGGGCAACTTCGGCAGCCTCCAGGGCTACGGCGAGGACCTCGATGCCGGCAAGGTCGAGATAGGCGCGCACCGCATCGCGCGCCTCCGGGATCGGGAGGTCGAGGCGGCGCGCCACGGCCACGACGGTCTCCCAGACGGCCAGGGGCGACGTCATGCGGCGGCGCGCCCGCTGCAGCCGAGCGACCAGCGCGCGCGCGTCGGCCTCGTCGGTCAGGATCGCCGTGAGGGCCGAAGCATCCACGAACATCGCAGATCCGCCTCAATCGCGCTCGTAGAGGCTATCGATGAATGCCTTGTCGGCAGGCTTCGGGTGTGGCCCGGCCCGCTCGTGAAGCGTTCGGACGAAGTCGACCGTTTGCTCGACCAGATCGACCTTGCCAGTCTGACGGGCGATCTCGTTCTGAAGCGCTCGGCGCACCGCGTCGACCTTGGTCGTGCGCAACAGCGTCATGAGATGGACGACAAGGTCATCGACCTGCGGATCCTTGACGTAGAGCGGCATGTATATGCTTTCCAGATATCCATAATATCCCTAGGCCTTATACGTACGTGCCGCAAGGAGGGCGGGTCTCGGGTGAGCAGGGTGTCGCCGGCACGATCGGTTCGCGCACGCTCCACCCATTCGAGGATCCGCGGTCCTCGGCACGATCTGTCGGGACTGGTGCGCCGAACGTGGATCGGTTCAGCCCTCGGCCCGGATCTTGTCCCGCGCAGCGGAGACCAGGAAGGCCGAGCGGGTGAGGCCCCGCGCCCGGGCGGCGGTATCGATCTGTGCCAGCACCGCGGCATCCAGCGAGACGTTGACGCGCACGGGCCGGCCGGAATCGAGCAGCAGCGGAACCACGCCGAGCGTGGCCTCGGTCAGGGCCTCGGTCAGGGTCGGGTCGGCCCTCAGAACCTCCGGCGCCCGGGGCGCCGGCGGCGCCAAACCGGCGGCGATCCGATCGCTCATCCACTCGTTGAGGGCCGCCGTCGCGTTGACCATCGCCTCATCGATGGTCGCGCCCATGGCGGTGCAACCGGGGCAATCGGGAAACGCGACCCCGTAGGCGCCGGCCTCGCCATCGATCAGCACGGTGTAGCGGGACATGCGCGTCCTCCTCAGATCTAGCCTGCGGCGCTGGCGATGCTGCGGGCGACGCCCGGCGTCAGTACCCTGTGTCGCGGCACCATGATCTTGATGCCTGGCCGGCTCGGGTGAGAGAATTTCTCATGCTTGGTTCCGCCTTCGCGGACCCAGCCCGCGGCGATCAACCGATCCACGATGGTCCTGCGATCCGTCTCGACCCTGGGCATGGGAGGTTCCGCCGCAATGTGTATTTATTTGCACATCGCGGCGGGTGCCGCCAGGGTGTTCGCCGGTGGCTGGCCCCGAGGCGATCACCGCACCGTCACCTGATCCTTGATCTTCTCGTAGACCGCCCGGCTGAGGACGCGCTTCGACAGGAGCTGGTCCACGGACGCGTAGGGGCGCTTGGCGGTGATCGCCCGGCCGATCGCGCCGCCGCCCCGGAGCTTGTTGAGGTCGGCCACCGAGGCGGTGTTCAGGTCGAGGATCGCGAGGGCCCGGGGGCCGGCATCGTCCTCGGCCCGGTCGATCTCGGCCGCGCCCTGATCGAGGCCGGGCTGGGCCGGGACGGGCTCGGCCGGGAACGCGAGGGCGTCGGACGGCATCTGCTGCTGCTGCTGCGCCGGCGGCGGCGACGGGGTCGGTGAAGGGACCGGTGCCGGTGCCGGCGCGGGCGCGACGGGCCGGGGCGCCGGGTCCGGTGGCGGCGGCTCGGCCGGGACGCTGGCGGCGGGCGCCTCGGCCACGGGGGCCGGAGACGGCGCCGGGGTCGGCAGCATGGACTGCACCAACGCCGCCAGGATGCCGGCCAGGATCAGCAGGATGGAAATGCGCAGGATTGCGGGGCCGCTCAACACGCGTCACTCGACGATGACATTGAATTTCAGGCTCCAGATAATGCTCTTGCGACCTGCCGGCCAATCGAACGCCCGGATCCCGGGCCGAACGGCCCCCGCCGTCAACAGGCGATCCGCCCCGGCGCAGGCCCGGACCGGCCGGCGATGACCGACCCGATCGCGCGCCTCGGCGAGCGCCTGGGGGCGCTGCGCTACCTGCCGGCCCTGTTCCGCGAGATCGCGGCGGCGAGCCCGCGCCTGCTGGCGGCGAGCCTCGCCCTGCGCCTGGTGGCGGCGTTCCTGCCGATCCTGTCGCTCTACCTCGCCAAGCTGATCCTCGACGGGATCGTGGCCGAGCATGCCCGCCCGGCCGCGGAGGCCGGCCTCGCGGACTGGCTGGCCGATCCGGCCCGGGCGCGCCTCGCCATCCTGGTCGCCGCCGAACTCGGCCTCGCCCTGCTGTCCGACCTCACCGGCCGGCTCGCGAGCCTGACCGAGACGCTGATCGGCGACCTCTACGCCAACGCCGCCTCGGTGCGGCTGATGGCGCATGCCGCCTCGCTCGATCTCGCGCAGTTCGAGGACAGCGCCCAGCAGGACCGGCTGGAGCGGGCGCGCCGCCAGGTCAGCGGCCGCACCGGCTTGATCGGCACGGTGTTCGGCCAGTTCCAGGCGCTGGTGACGCTCGCCTCGCTCACCGCCGGGGTGGCGGCCTTCACGCCCTGGCTGGTGGTGCTGATCGCCGCCGCCCTCGTGCCGGCTTTGCTCAACGAGTGGCACTTCACGAAGGCCGGCTATCGGCTGGCCTGGATCCGCAGCCCGGAGCGGCGGCGGATCGACTACCTGCGCTACCTCGGCGCCAGCGTCGAGACCGCCAAGGAGGTGAAGCTGTTCGGCCTCTCGGGTTACATCACGGCGCTGTACGCCGGCCTCGCGAAAGACCTGCTCGCCGAGAACCGGGCGCTGGCCACCGCCCGGGCGCGCTGGGGCTTCGCCTTCGCGAGCCTCGGGACGCTGGCCTACTACGCCGCCTACGCGGTGATCGTCTGGCGGACCGTGGCGGGGGCGTTTTCGATCGGCGACCTCGCCTTCCTGGCCGGGGCCTTCCAGCGCCTGCGCGGCGGCATCGAGGGGCTGCTGCTCGGCCTCACCCAGATCAGCGGCCAGGCGCAGTATCTCGACGACTTCTTCTCGTTCTTCGCGATCCGGCCGGAGATCCGCTCGCCCGCACGGCCCGCGCCGGTGCCGAGCCCGATCCGCGACGGGCTGGTGTTCGAGGATGTCGGCTACCGCTATCCCGGCACCGACACCTGGGCACTGCGCGGCCTGTCCTTCGCGGTGCGGGCCGGGGAGACCGTGGCGCTGGTCGGCGGCAACGGCGCCGGCAAGACCACGATCGTCAAGCTGATGACCCGGCTGTACGACCCGCACGAGGGCCGCGTGCTGCTCGACGGACTGCCGCTCGGCGCCTACGACCTCGACGCCCTGCGGGCGCGGGTCGCGGCGATCTTCCAGGACTTCGTCCGGTTCGATCTCACGGCGGGCGAGAACGTCGCGGTCGGCCGGATCGAGGCCGCCGGCGACCAGGACCGCATCGCGGCGGCCGCCGTCCGGGGGCTCGCCGCCCCGGTGATCGCGCGCCTGCCGCAGGGCTACGCGCAGCCGCTCGGCAAGCGCTTCGCCGGCGGCCTCGACCTGTCGGGGGGCGAGTGGCAGAAGGTCGCGCTGTCCCGGGCCTACATGCGCGAGGCCGAGATCCTGATCCTCGACGAGCCGACCGCGGCGCTCGACGCCCGGGCCGAGCACGACGTGTTCGCCCGGTTCCGCGAATTGTCGGCGGGCCGCACCGCGGTGCTGATCTCGCACCGGTTCTCGACGGTGCGGATGGCCGACCGGATCCTGGTCCTGGAGGGCGGCCGGCTGCTCGAGGAGGGCAGCCACGCCGCCCTGATGGCGCGGGGCGGCCGCTACGCCGAGCTGTTCACCCTGCAGGCCCAAGGCTACCGGTGAACGTCAAGGTTTCGAAAGGTCCGGGACCTTTCGCGGGTCCAGGGCGGCGCCCTGGTCCATCGGGGCTTTGCCCCGATACTCCGCTCAGCCCCAGCTCTTTCACGGTGTTGGGCCGAGAGCCGGGACAGGGCGTCGAGCCGGTCTGCAGGGCCCTTTCCCGGGCGCATGCAGCGCCAGCGGAATGCGACCCGGGACCCAGCACATGACGGCGCGCAGCGTCCGTCCGATCGACCTGTGCCGCTGGCGCGGCGCTTCGTGTGCTGGGTCCCGGATCAGGTTCCGCTTCGCTTCACCTGTCCGGGAGAGGGGGGCGCGTGATCTGCGCTATGGGAACCCCGTATCGGGGACCGCCCCGATGCCCGACGATTGCCCCTTTCGCGTCGCCTGCTATCTGGCGGACCTTGAACCGGGATCATCCATGCGCCTCTCGCACCTCCTGACGGCCGGCCTTCTCGTCTCCGCCTGGGGGGCGCAGGCCGCGCCGGCCGTCTCCGAGCCGCCGCCTCCGCCCGAGGCCAAGGCCGAGGCCCCCGCGCCCGCGGGGGAGATCGTGCTCGCCAACCACCGGGCGGTCTACGACCTGTCGCTGGCCGAGGGCGGGGGCACCCGCTCGGTGGAGAGCGCCCGGGGCCGCATCGTCATCGACTTCCGGGGCGATGCCTGCCGCGGCTACACCATGCTGACCCGGCAGGTGACGGAGCTCTCCTCCGGCGAGAGCGGGCCGCGCCTGTCGGACATGCGCAGCACCACCTTCGAGGGCGGCAAGGGCCGGGAGTTCCGGTTCAAGACCACGACCCTGACCAACAACCAGCCCGCCGCCCCGGTGGACGGCACCGCCTCGGAGCAGGGCGACGGCGTGACCGTGAAGCTGAAGGGCGCCAAGTCCTTCGCCGTGGAGGGGCCGGTGCTGTTCCCGAGCGAGCACATGCGCCACCTGATCGCGGCGGCGCGGGGCGGCCAGGCGACCCTCTCGGCCAAGGTGTTCGACGGCTCCGACGACGGCAAGAAGATCTACGACACCTTCGCGGTGATCGGCCATGCCGGGGCCGGCCCGGCCGCCGACGCCGCCCGCGACAAGCCTCTGCGGACGGGGCCGCTCTCCGGCATGCCGCACTGGCCGGTGCGGCTGAGCTACTACACCCCGGGGGCGGGGGAGCGGACGCCGATCTACACCCTCGGCTTCGACCTCTACGAGAACGGGGTCAGCGGCGCGCTCAAGCTCGATTACGGCGAGTTCGCCATCCTGGGCGACATGACCACCCTCGACATCGACGATCAGGCCGGCCGGGCCGCAGCCAAGGAGGGCGAGAAGGGCTGCACGCCGTGAGGCTGGGGCCGAGGGTCATTCTGGATCGAGGATGAGGCGGAAGGCCGTGCGCGCATCTCCCTCCCCCCTCTGCGGGGGAGGGTGGGCCGGCCGTCAGGCC
>NZ_VRVG01000192.1:0-6726 GCF_008040085.1 Methylobacterium sp. WL7
CCCGAGCAGGGGCCGGCCCCCGCCGGCGCCCTGGATTCCCCCGAGAAGGCCGAGACCCAGCACGGCCATGCCGGCTTCTGGACCCTGCTGGTCGGCTCGGTCGGGGTCGTCTACGGCGACATCGGCACCAGCCCGCTCTACGCCTTCCGCGAGGCGCTGGTCCCGGCCCGCACCGACGGCATCCTGCTGCCC
This sequence comes from Methylobacterium sp. WL7, assembly GCF_008040085.1. NCBI lineage: Bacteria > Pseudomonadati > Pseudomonadota > Alphaproteobacteria > Hyphomicrobiales > Methylobacteriaceae > Methylobacterium > Methylobacterium sp. WL7. The sequence continues at coordinate 193 of NZ_VRVG01000192.1, forward strand.
GAGGAAGTGATCGGCACCGTATCGCTGATCCTCTGGGCGCTGTTCCTGATCGTGACGGTCAAGTACGTCCTGATCCTGCTGCGCATGGACAACAACGGCGAGGGCGGCATCCTCTCGCTGATGGCGCTGGCCCGGAAGGCGCTCGGCGGCTCCCGCATCGTGTTCATGCTCGGCCTGCTGGGCGCCTCGCTGTTCTACGGCGACGCGGTGATCACCCCGGCGATCTCGGTGCTCTCGGCCGTGGAGGGGCTGAAGCTCGTCACCCCGGCCCTGAACGACTACGTGCTGCCGATCACGGTGACGATCATCGTCGCCCTGTTCCTGGTGCAGAACCGCGGCACCGCCAAGGTCGCGGCCTTCTTCGGGCCGATGACCGTGGTGTGGTTCGTCGCCATGGCGCTCGCCGCCCTGCCGCATATCGGCCTGCACACGGAGGTGTTCCGCGCGGTCAACCCCTGGTACGCGGTGCATTACCTGCTCGGCCACGGCACCGGGGCGCTGGTGGCGCTCGGCGCGGTGTTCCTGGCGGTGACCGGCGCCGAGGCCCTGTTCGCCGATCTCGGGCATTTCGGCCGCAAGCCGATCCAGGTGGCCTGGGTCTGCCTGGTCTTCCCGGCGCTCGCCCTGAACTACCTGGGCCAGGCGGCCCTGGTGCTGGAGAAGCCCGACACCGCCGACCCGTTCTTCCAGCTCGTCCCGGCCTGGGGCCTGCTGCCGATGGTGGTGCTGGCGACGCTGGCCACCGTGGTGGCGAGCCAGGCGGTGATCACCGGCGCCTTCTCGTTGTCCCGGCAGGCGATCCAGCTCGGCCTGCTGCCGCGGCTCGAGATCCGCCACACCTCCGAATCGCATGCCGGGCAGATCTACCTGCCGCAGATCAACGGGCTGCTGATGGTCGGCGTCGTGCTGCTGGCGGTGCTGTTCAAGACCTCCTCGTCGCTCGCCTCGGCCTACGGCATCGCGGTGACCGGAACGATGCTGCTCACCGCCTCGATGACCTTCCTGGTGATCTGGCGGATGTGGGGCTGGTCGCCGGTGGCCGCCGCCCTGGTGATGCTGCCGTTCATCGTGGTCGAGTTCCTGTTCCTGCTCTCCAACCTGATCAAGGTGGTCGAGGGCGGCTACGTGCCCCTGATCCTGGCCGGCGGCCTCGTCATCCTGATGTGGACCTGGGTGCGCGGGGTCACGATCCTGTTCAACAAGACCCGCAAGACCGACGTGCCCTTGGTCGAGCTGGTCGGCATGCTGGAGAAGAGCCCGCCCCACCACGTGCGCGGCACCGCGGTGTTCCTGACGAGCGACCCCGAGATCGCCCCGGCCGCCCTGCTGCACAACCTGAAGCACAACAAGGTGCTGCACGAGAAGAACGTGATCCTCACGGTCGAGACGGTGGACACGCCGCGCTCGAAGGAGGCCGACAAGGTCCGGATCGAGCCGGTGGGTCCGCACTTCTTCAAGGTGGTGATGAAGTTCGGCTACATGGAGACGCCGAACATCCCCAAGACCCTGGTGCTGCTGCGCCGCCAGGGCTTCAAGTTCGACATCATGGCGACGTCGTTCTTCCTGTCCCGCCGCTCGATCCGCCCGGCCACCCATTCGGGCATGCCGCTCTGGCAGGACCGCATCTTCATCACGCTCGCCAAGAACGCCAACGACGCGACGGACTTCTTCCAGATCCCCACCGGGCGGGTGGTCGAGGTCGGGACGCAGGTGACGGTGTAACGCCGTCGGCTGGTGTAGATCCGCGCGAGCGATTATCTACATCGCTCTGTCGAGGGCGAACGGCCGTGCCGATCAACGTCAACAATCCCGAAGCCGATGCGCTGACGCGCCGGTTCGCCACCCTGGCGGGGGTCGGCATCACCGAGGCGATCGTCATCGCCATGCGAGAGGCGATCGCGCGCAGGCACCCGGGGGAGACGCCGCAGGCGACCGCCGCACGGCTGCGCGAGAAGCATGGAATCACCCTCAGCGAGGATGCCCGGACGCCCCTCCCGCGGGATGTCTACGACGCGATGTGGGAAAGCCGCTGATGTTCGTGGACGCCTCCGCGCTCGTCGCCCTGCTGGCGGACGAGCCGGAGGCCGGCCGGATCTCCGCCGCGCTCGCCTCGGCCAGCCGGTGTATGACCTCGCCGTCGCGGTCCTGGAAACGGTGCTGGCCCTCGCGCGGCCCGACAAGTTCGACATGACGGTCGAAGCCGTCGGGCCGATCGTCCTCGAATTCCTCGAAGCCCGAAGCATCGAGGTCTGCGATCTGCCGCCCGCCAACGAGACCACGGCGCTCGCTCTGTCGGCGGCGCATCGCTACCGGGCGGGCCGTCACGGCCTCAACCTCGGTGACTGTCTCCACTACGCCGCGGCCCGGCTCTTCGACGTGCCGATCCTCGCCACGGCGGACGAGTTTCGCAGGACCGATCTGGAGACTGTCCGCTGACGGTCCGGTGATGGATCGATCCGCCTACAAACACCCAACGGACCGATGTTCTCGGTGGGCATGCAGGCTCCGCCCGGCCATGGCGAGCGCGGCGAAGCGGCAAGGGCGTTAGGTCCGAGCCGATCGAGCGTTCGGATGCCGACGCTGATCGTCGTCGACGCAGTGCAGCGTGGCAGTACGGACCGCTTCCCTCTGACACGTTCGAAGGCGTTGTCCCTCCACGAGACACGCATGTGCGCCGCCGCACGCGGCATGTCCCCGGCGCGGACCTCCGGCGGCATGCCGCGTCCACCTTGCGTTGCACAAGTCTCCCAGGGTGGATTAGAATTCTTCCACTTCCGAACCCAGAGACCCGTTCGCCGGGTTAGCCGGCATGGGCGGACGCGTGGACCGGAGCATCGGTCGGCGCCTCCGACCCGGCTCGGACCCGACGGGACGCCGCTCCGGCGCTGCCAGACAGGACGCATCGATGATCAAACTCACCGTGAACGGGGCTGCGCGCAGCTTCGACGGCGACCCCGACATGCCGCTGCTGTGGTACCTGCGCGACGAACTCGGGCTCACCGGCACCAAGTTCGGCTGCGGCGTGTCGCTGTGCGGCGCCTGCACGATCCATCTCGGCGGCGCGGCGACCCGCGCCTGCATCACCCCGGTCTCGGCGGCCGCCGGCCAGGAGGTCGTGACCATCGAGGGGCTGTCGCCCGACGGCAACCACCCGGTGCAGGTGGCCTGGCGCGACCTCAACGTCGCCCAGTGCGGCTACTGCCAGTGCGGCCAGATCATGCAGGCCGCAGCCCTGCTCAAGGACACGCCCAAGCCGTCCGAGCAGGACATCGACGACACAATGAGCGGCAACATCTGCCGCTGCGGCACCTATCCGCGCATCCGCGCGGCGATCCATCAGGCCGCCGGCCAGACGGCCCCCGCCGGCAAGGGAGAGCGCCTGTGATTCATGACGCCCAGATGATGGCCGAACTGGCCGCTCAACCGACCGCCAAGCCGGTCCTCGCCAATGTCAGCCGCCGCGGCATCCTCGGCGGCGCCGGCGCCCTTGTGCTCGCCCTGTCCCTGCGCGACGCCCGCGCCGACGAGGGCCAGACCGCCGAGCAGAAGGCCCAGAAATTCGGCGCCGACGGCATGCCGCACGGCTGGCGCGACGACCCAAAAATCTTCGTGGCGATCGCCCCGGACGGCACCGTCACGGTGACCAACCACCGCTCCGACATGGGCCAGGGCGTGCGCACCTCGGTGGCGCTCACGGTCGCCGACGAGCTTGAGGCCGACTGGCCGAAGGTGAAGGTGGTCCAGGCCTGGGGCGACGAGCAGCGCTTCGGCAACCAGGACACCGACGGCTCGCGCTCGCTGCGCCACTTCTTCCAGCATTTCCGCCATGCCGGCGCCGCCGCGCGGCTGATGCTGATCGAGGCCGCGGCCAAGCAATGGGGCGTGCCAGCCTCCGAGGTGACGGCGTCCAACCACACCCTCACGCACGCCAAGTCGAAGCGCAGCCTCGGCTACGGCGCCGTGGCGCAGGCGGCCTCCGAGCTGCCGGTGCCCACGAACGTCCCGCTGAAGGACCCGAAGGATTTCCGGTACGTCGGCACCGGCAAGATCGGGCTGATCGACAACTTCGACATCACCACGGGCCGGGCCGTCTACGGCCTCGACACCAAGCTCGACGGGATGCTGTACGCTGTTGTCGCCCGCCCGGCGGTCTACGGCGGCAAGGTCGCGTCCTACGACGACAGCGAGGCCAAGAAGGTCCCGGGCGTCGTCAAGATCTTCAAGATCGACGGCGGCGAGATCCCGAGCGAGTTCATGCCGCTCGGCGGCGTCGCCGTGGTCGCCAAGAACACCTGGGCCGCCATGAAGGCGCGCGACGCGCTGAAGATCACCTGGGATGACGGCCCGAACGCCGGCTACGACACCGACGTGTTCCGCAAGGAGCTCGAGGCCGCCGCGCGCAAGCCCGGCAAGGTGGTGCGCAACCAGGGCGACGTCGACGGCGCGATGGCCAAGGCCAAGACCAAGCTCGAGGCCGAATACTTCGTGCCCCACTTGGTCCAGGCCCCGATGGAGCCCCCGGCCGCCGTGGCCCGGGTCAAGGACGGCTTCTGCGAGGCCTGGGCCTGCACCCAGGGTCCGCAGGCCGCCAACGACCGCCTGATGAAGGCGCTCAAGCTGCCCGACGACAAGGTCAAGGTGAACGTCACGCTGCTCGGCGGCGGCTTCGGGCGCAAGTCCAAGCCGGATTACGTGGTCGAGGCCGCCCTGTGCTCGCAGGCGGTGGACGGCGCGCCGGTCAAGCTCGCCTGGACCCGCGAGGACGACATCCACCACGGCTACTACCACACGATCTCGGTTGAGCGCCTGGAGGCCGGCCTCGACGACAAGGGCATGCCGGTGGCGTGGCTGCACCGCTCGGTGGCGCCGACGATCGGCTCGATCTTCGCCCCCGATCCGAAGCACGAGCTGCCGTTCGAGCTCGGGATGGGTCTGGTGAACACGCCGTTCAACCTGCCCAACGCCCGGATGGAGAACCCGGAGGCCGCCGCCCACGTCCGGATCGGCTGGTTCCGCTCGGTCTCGAACATCCCGCACGCCTTCGCGATCCAGTCCTTCGTGTCGGAGCTGGCGCATGCCGCCGGCCGCGACCCGAAGGAGTACCTGCTGGACCTGATCGGCCCGGCCCGGACGATCGACCCGACCTCCATCGGCGACGTCTGGAACCACGGCGAGGACCCGAAGCTCTACCCGATCGACACCGGCCGCCTGCGCGGCGTGATCGAGGCGGCGGCCAAGGGCGCCGGCTGGGGACGGCAGATGCCCAAGGGCCGCGGCCTCGGCATCGCCGGCCACTACAGCTTCGTCACCTACACGGCGGTGGCGGCCGAGGTGGAGGTCGACGACAAGGGCCAGGTGAAGGTCCACGCCATCGACATCGCGGTCGATTGCGGGCCGCAGGTGAACCCGGAGCGCATCCGGTCGCAGATGGAAGGCGCCGTGGTCATGGGGATGGGGCTCGCCCTCACCTCCGAGATCACCTTCAAGCAGGGCCGGGCCGTGCAGAACAACTTCGACGGCTACGAGATCATCCGGATCGACGCCGCCCCGAAGGTGGTCCGCGTGCACCTGGTACCGACCGGCTCCTACGACGGCCCGCTCGGCGGCGTCGGCGAACCCGGCGTGCCGCCGGTGGCGCCCGCCATCGCCAACGCGGTCTTCGCGGCCACCGGCCGGCGCGTGCGGCAATTGCCGATCCGCGACCAGCTCAGCGCCTGAACCGCATTCCACCGCGACGCGTTGGGGGACCGGGGACCTGATCCCCGGCCCCCCGCCATGAAAGAGTTCGACACGATGATGCGTCCCGCCGCCTTCACGGTTTCCGTCACGGTGCCCCTGGCCCTGGTCCTGATGGCGGCCCCGGTCCTCGCCTCGCCCTGCTCGGACAAGATCGACGCCCTGTCGAAGCGTGTCACCGCGGAGGCGACCGCCTCGATCTCGGCTTCCACCAGCGGCCAGGGCAACGCCGCCAAGCGCGGCGGCGAGGGCGTGACCGGCACCGAGGGCCAGCGCGCCAACGAATCCCCGCAGGCCCCCCCGGAGAAGTCGGCCCAGGCCGGCGAGGGCGCGGATGCCGCCCAGCAGGCCAAGGTCGCGTTGGACGAGGCGCGGACGGCAGATTCCAAGGGTGATGCCACGGCCTGCGAGGCCGGGGTCGCCCGAGCCGAAGGCCAGCTGAAGAAGGCGCCCTGAGGCGTCGCCGGGCTACCGCCCTAGGGCGCTGATCGCGATCACGAATTTCCGGCGCAGCGCCCGGGAGAAATCGCCGTAGCCGGCGTCCGCCAACAGGAACGCGCCCCGGCCGCCGAGGACGTGGGCGCGGTACCAGTGCTCCAGGGTGGTCCGGTCCGTAGGGCCGGCCCCGAGCTGAGGCTCAGCGCGCCGACCATGCCCAACACCCGGAGCCGACCCGAACCCGTCCGCGCTCTCGCCATCGACGGTCCCGGCTCTCCCCGGCCGGAGGGCCGCCGCGGATCCGTTAGGGCATGCTTTCAAAGCCGGCGAAATCGGCCTTCCGGGGGATGGGGGTTGGGG
>NZ_VRVG01000193.1:0-6656 GCF_008040085.1 Methylobacterium sp. WL7
GGGACGGGCCCCGACCGCCCGCGACGGGCGGGGCCTTGCGCGGAACTGCCGCTTTCCCCGCGGCATCGCCTGTGCAACGGCAGCGTGCGGGGCGCGTGCCCTCAGGACATGAGCCCGAACCCGGTCATGTGGACCCGAGAGATCCCCTTCGTCGATCCCGTCGCGGCGGCCGCCCGGCTGCGGCCCCTGCCGGATCTCGCCTTCCTCGACAGCGCCATGCGGCACGACGCGCTGGGGCGGCACTCGATCGTGGCCGCCGACCCGTTCGCACGCTTCCGGTTCAGCGACGGGCGCGCGACTTTGGACGGGCGCCCGGTCCCGGGCGGGCCGTTCGCGGCGTTGCGGGCCTGCCTGGAGCCCTACCGGGTCGAGCCCGATCCGGACAACCCGTTCCCGGGCGGGGCGATCGGCTACCTCGCGTATGACCTCGGCGCGCAACTGGAGCGGGTCGCGGCCCCGGCCCGGCGGGCGGGGCTGACCGACGACATCGCATTCAACCTCTACGACACGGCGCTGGTGATCGACCACGCCGCAGGCACCTGCCGGCTCGTCGCGACGGGATTTCCCGAGACCGAGCCGGCCGCCCGGCGGGCCCGCGCCGAGGCGCGGATTTCCGCCTTCGCCGACCGGCTCGGGGCGGAGACGGCACCGGCAGACGCGCCACGCCAACTCATGAAAAACCTCGCGTGGCGCTCGAACTTCGACCGGCAAAGCTATGAGGCGGCTGTCGAAAAGGTCCGCGCCTATATCCGGGCGGGCGACATCTACCAAGCCAACATCGCCCAGCGCTTCAGCGCCGACCTGCCGGCGGGCTTCGACCCGTTCGCGCTCTACCGGCGCCTGCGCGCCACCAACCCGGCGACCTTCGGGGCCTATCTGGAACTCGCCGGCCTGACCGTCGCGTCGTCCTCGCCCGAGCGCTTCATCCGGCTCGACGGTCGCCACGTCGAGACCCGGCCGATCAAGGGCACCGCCCGCCGGCTCGACGACCCGGCGGCCGACCGGGCGGCGGCCGAGGCGCTCCTGGCCTCGGTCAAGGAGCGGGCCGAGAACGTCATGATCGTCGACCTGCTGCGCAACGACCTGTCCCGGGTCTGCGCGCCGGGCAGCGTCGCCGTGCCCACCCTGTGCGGGCTGGAGACCTACGCCAACGTCCACCACCTCGTCTCGGTGGTGACCGGGACGCTCCGCGACGGGCTCGACGCCCTCGACCTGCTGGCGGGCACCTTCCCCGGGGGCTCGATCACCGGGGCCCCAAAAATCCGCGCCATGGACATCATCACCGAGATCGAGGGCGACGCCCGGGAGCTCTATTGCGGCGCCATCGGCCGGATCGGCTTCGACGGCGCGCTGGATACGTCGATCGCGATCCGCACCGTGTTCATGGACGAGACCCGGGCGGTCCTGCAGGCCGGGGGCGGGGTGACCCTGCTGTCGGAGCCCGGCCCGGAATACGACGAGACCCTGGCCAAGGCCGCCCGGGTGTTCGAGGCCTTCGCATGATCCTCGTCCTCGACAACTACGACTCCTTCGTCTTCAACGTCGTCCGCTACCTGGAGGAGTTGGGCGAGACGGTCCGGGTCGTGCGCAGCGACGCGCTGGACGTCGCCGGCATCCGGGCGCTCGCCCCGGACGCCCTGGTGGTCTCGCCGGGCCCCTGCACCCCCGCGGAGGCCGGCATCTCGCTGCCGGCGATCCGCGACCTGTCCGGCCAAGTGCCGATCCTCGGGGTCTGCCTCGGCCACCAGGCGATCGGCGCGGTTTTTGGCGGCACGGTCGAGCGCGCCAAGCGTCCCCTGCACGGGCAGGCAACGCCGATCGCGCATCAGGGCGAGCGGCTGTTTTCCGGACTTCCGGCGCCGATGCCGGTGGGCCGCTACCACTCCCTGGTGGTCACCCCCGGTCCCGAGATGGACAGGCACCTCTCGGTCGACGCGGTCTCGCAGGAGGGCGAGGTCATGGCGCTCTCGCACCGGACCCACCCGACCTACGGCATCCAGTTCCACCCGGAATCGGTGCTGACCGAGGGCGGCCACGCCCTGTTCGCCAATTTTTTAGGACTGGCCCGCGCTTGGCGGGGCGAGCACGGGCGCGACGATGCTGTGGCGTGACGGGGCGATCGTCCCCGGGACGCAGGCATCCCTGGACCACACCGATCGGGGCCTGACGCTCGGCGACGGCCTGTTCGACACGGCGCTCGCGCTGGGCGGCCGGGTCGCCTTCGAGGACGCCCATATCGCCCGGCTCGTCGCCGGGGCGGAGACCCTCGGGATCCCCGCCCCGGCGGAACGGGTCCGCGCCGCCATGCGGGCGCTCGCCGGGCAGGGTAGGGGAGACGCGGACAGGCTGGCGATCCGCACCACCCTCACCCGGGGCTCCGGACCGCGCGGGCTGAAGCCGCCGCCGGATCCGCATCCGACCCTGTTCGCCACCGCGGCGCCGAGCGCCAAGGGCGCGGCCTTCGCGCCCCTGCGGCTGTGGCCGACCGGGATCGCCCGCAACGACACCTCGCCCGCCGCCCGGCTGAAGACCTTAGGGTATCTGGACGCCGTGCTGGCCGCCCGCGAAGCCGCCGCTTCGGGCTTCGACGAATCCCTGTTCTGCAACACCCGCGGCCGCGTCGCCTGCGCGGGCACCGGCAATGTCTTCGCGGTGCTCGGCGACCGGCTGGTCACGCCGCCGCTGGCGGACGGCGTGCTCGCCGGGATCATCCGCGCGGAGGTGCTGGGGCTGGCGGGGGCGTGCGGATTGCGCCCGGAGGAGGGCTCCCTGAGCCTGTCCGAACTCCTCGGCGCCGAGGCCGTGTTCGTCACCAACTCCCTGCGGCTGCTGGCCCCCGTGACCGCCATCGGCGCCAGCGCCTTCGCCAGCGCGGAACACCCGGGCGTGGCCCGGCTGATGGCGGCGCTCCGAACCGCACTCGCCCGCGCCTGCGGCGTCACGGAAGACAAGGTCGGATGACTGGACCGGACACCGAGGCCTGGCGCCGCCGGCTGCGCTACGCGCTCGCCCTGATCTATGCCGGCATCGGGATCGTCCACCTCGTGGCCGCCGACGCGATGCTGCCGCTGATGCCGGACTGGGTGCCGGCGCCGCGCCTGGTGATCCTGGCCACCGGCCTGTGCGAGATCGCCGGGGCGATCGGCCTCCTGACCCGGTCGCTGCGGCGGGCGGCCGCGATCGGGCTCGCCCTCTACGCGGTCTGCGTCTACCCGGCCAACCTGAAGCACGCCTTCGAGGCCGTCCACGTCGACGGAATCCCGGATTCCTGGTGGTACCACGGGCCCAGGCTGGCGTTTCAGCCGGTCTTCGTCTGGGCGGCGCTCTGGGCCGGCGGCCTGATCGCCTGGCCGTTCGGCGCGCGCTGCCGCTGAGGCGCCGGCCGGTCGATCGCCGGGCGGCCCGGCATTCGTCGCGCCTCGCGGACAGGCCGGCGAGCAATCCTTGAGAAACCGTGATCACAGGATCCCCGGATCGCAGGCTCACGGCAGGCTTTGATCCCGGGATCACTGCGGATAGACTGTGGTGCGGCCGCCGCACGCGCTGGAACATCGCGTCGCCCGGCCCCGATACGGGCGAACTGCATGACGAAGCGCCGCGAGGCCGGCCGAACGACACCGCACGCCGACACGCTGCCGGAGCAGGCCGCGGTCGAGCGCGCCATCGAGGCCGTCCTCGACCGTTTGCGCCCGAAGCCGGCCAAAGGCCCGGCCTCCCGGGCGCCGCAGGCCGGGCCCGCGCGAAAACCGGGCCCGGGCCGGAAGGCCGACTGAGCGGTTCGGATCCGCAGCGTCACGGCCTGAAAGCCGGCTGCCATCGTTCGGAAGGCTGCCCCAGCCGGCCCAAAAGGTTCCTCCCCAGCGCGAAGATATCGCCCGGAAACGACGGGCCGGACCGGCGTTCCCCGTCCGGAAGCCGCGTCCCCGAGACGGCGGCCCGCACTGGAGACGGACAGCCATGGCCAAGCCGAAGACGCTGCACGACGCCTTCTACGAGACTCTGAAGGACGTCTATTACGCCGAGAAGCAATCCGTGAAGGCGCTCAAGAAGTCCGCCAAGGCGGCCGAGCACCCGGAGCTGCGCCAGGCCTTCGAGACCCATGCCGAGGAGAGCGCCCAGCAGGTCGAGCGCCTGACCCAGGTGTTCGAGATCATCGGCAAGCCCGCCCGCGCCAAGACCTGCGAGGCGATGCAGGGCATCACCTCCGAGATGGAGGAGGATCTGGAGGATTTCGCCGACAGCCCGGCGGCCGACGCGGTGCTGGCCGCCTGCGCCCAGGCGGTGGAGCATTACGAGATCGCCCGCTACGGCACCCTCAAGACCTGGGCCCGCCAGCTCGGCCACGACGAGGCCGCCAAGCTCCTCGACGAGACCCTGCAGGAGGAGAAGAAGGCCGACGCGCTGCTCTCCAGGATCGCCGAGACGATCAACGTCGAGGGAACCCCGGCGGACGACGACGCGGAGGCTCCGAAGGGCAAGGCCCCGAAGAAGGCGGCCTGAGCGCGGCTGCGGCGGAGGAGGGGAGGCCGCTCCTCCGCCGGCTCGGAGATCCGGGTTTCCGAAGGGCTCGGCCCCAGCCCCTGTGGGGTGCCTGGATCAGGCGGACATCGGGCCGACGGTCTCCGTCACGTGGCCCGCCATTCCGGGGCGGGTGACCGGGCCGCCTCGGCACAGGTCCGAGGCGCCCGCCCCCAAAAAATCACTTCGCTGGCTCGATCGCGCTGAGCGGCGTCCAGTAGCAGCGATCCTGCCCGCTGGTCAGGGCGAGGCACCCGTAGGTCACCGTCCGGTTCTCGAGCCGGACGGCCTCGCCGAGCTTCCACGACCGGCACTCGCCGCTGGCGAGGCTGCTCTTCAGGAGCTGCCCGAACGCCACCTCTTCGCCGGCCATGACCAGCTTGAACAGGCGATCGGTGACCTCCGGGGCGTGGCAGCCGAACCGCTCCTGGACGATGGTCTCGGCGCGCGCGTCCCGGGGCAGGGACACCATGACGGCGAGGGCGGCGAAGGCGGAAAGAAGGATGCGCATGGACCAAGGATAAGCGCCGGCCGCCGCCTGTCGAGCCCTCGGCCCGGGGGCGCCATGCGGGGGAAAGCCGCGCCCGCTATCCCTTCTCGTCCCGCTTCGCCGCCTGCCAGGCGGCCTCCATGGCGGCGAGATCCGAGCGGCCGAGTGCTCCGCCCGCGGCTTTCAGGTGCTCCGCCATGGCGGCGAAGCGGCGCTCGAACTTGGCGGTTCCGTCGCGCAGCGCGGTCTCGGGATCGATCCCGGCATGCCGGGCGAGGTTGGCCACGGAGAACAGCAGATCGCCGATCTCTTCCGACACGGCCTGCGGGTCGCCGGCCGCCAGGGCCTCGGCGACCTCGTCGGCCTCCTCCCGGACCTTGTCGATCACCTGCGCGGCGTCGCCCCAGTCGAACCCGTGGGACGCCGCCCGCCGTGAGATTTTTTCGGCCCGGGTCAAGGCGGGGAGGGCCTGGGCGACGCCCCCGAGGGGATCCGGGTCGCCGGTGGCCGGATCCCGGGCCGCCCGCTCCTGCGCCTTGATCGCGGCCCACTGCGCCTCGACCTGGGCCGGGTCACGCAGGGCCGAGCCCGCTCGGAGGGGGGTGCCGTCCGGCTCGAACACATGCGGGTGGCGCCGGATCAGCTTGTCGCCGATCGCCCGGGCCACGTCGTCGAACGCGAAGGCGCCCTCCTCTTCGGCCATCCGGGCGTGGAACACCACTTGGAGCAGAAGGTCGCCGAGTTCGTCGCGCAGGTCGTCCCGGTCGCCCCGCGCCACCGCGTCGGCGACCTCGTAGGCCTCCTCGATCGTGTAGGGCACGATGGTCGCGAAGGTCTGCCGGAGATCCCAGGCGCAGCCGCATTCGGGGTCGCGCAGGGCGGCCATCAGGCGCAGGAGCCTGCCCAGCGAGGCGGGCTCGCAGGCGGCCGGGGTCCCGGGCCGGCTCGAATCGCGTGTGTCGGTCATGCCCACCGGGTTAGAGCAGGATGCGGGACAAGGAAATCCGGCGGTCCGGATTGGACTTCGGGTCAGACCCGGGCGTCGCGTTCGCGGACCTGCTCGGCCTGCAGCTCGCTGAGATAGCCGGTGAGGCGGCCGGTGACGCCGGGGTCGGCGCATTGGACCCAGAGCGGAGCCGGCAGCACCCGCGCGGGCAGCCGCCGCAGGAAGGCCTCGGCCGACAGGGCCGCCTCCCGCTCCGAGGTGGCGGCCAGGAGCCGGGCTCCCGCCCGCGTGCCGATCAGGATCGCAATCGTGGCCATGGACACCCTCACATCGCGATACCAACCGCGCGAGCGGCCCTCGCGTTGCCTCGACCGGGGCCGGCGCCGATGCCGCGGCGCAGGCCGCCGACGAAACAGGGATCCGCACCCGGCCCTTGCGGAGCCGGGGGACCGACACCACCTGTGCAATCGTCGCCGGAGCCGCGCATCGCGGGTCGGTGGCTCCCTCGAGTTTGAATCGCGAGCCAGCCGCCCGGCGCAAGCCGGAGCCGTCTTCGCAATGCCGGCAAAAGGGTTGTTGACATGGGAATGCGGGGCGTCTTATACGGCGCCTCCCGACGCGGTGGCCAAGCAAAGGCGAGCCGGTCGGACGGACTTTCCGAAGATTTCAGTGGGACTTGACCGGGGCAGCCTGGTGGTTTAC
>NZ_VRVG01000194.1:0-6648 GCF_008040085.1 Methylobacterium sp. WL7
CCGGTAGCTCGTCAGGCTCATAACCTGAAGGTCACAGGTTCAAATCCTGTCCCCGCAACCAAATCCCTCTCGACCACCCGACCACCACCAAAAACCCGGCCCGCTCACGCGGACCGGGTTTTTCGTGATCGGGGTTCAGCGTCCTTCGCCGCCGAGCACGAGGCGCAGGGACCGGGCGAGTTCGTCGCGGCGGTAGGGCTTGTTCAGGACCGGCAATTCGCCGTGGCCGATGACCTGGCCCTCGTCGAGATTGGCGACATAGCCCGAGGTGAGCAGCACCTTGATCCCGGGGCGCATCCGCTGGGCTTCGACGGCGAGCTGCGAGCCGTTCATGCCGCCCGGCATGACCACGTCCGAGAACAGGATGTCGATGCGCTCCACGCCCCGGAGATGGTCTAAGGCCTCGGCGGCGTTGCGGGCGATGATGACCCGGTAGCGCAGCTCCTCCAGGCTCTCCACCGCCATGCCGAGCACCTGCTCGTCATCCTCGACCAGCAGCACGGTCTCGCCCTCGCCGGCGCGGCGCAGGGGAATCGTCCGCAGCGCGCCGGCCCCGGTCTCCTCGTCGGCCGGGTCGGTGGAGCGCGGGAAGTAGAGGTTCACGGTGGTGCCGGCCCCGACCGCGGAGGCGATGTCGACGAAGCCGTTGGCACTGCGGGTGAAGCCGTAGACCTGGCTGAGCCCGAGCCCGGTCCCCTTGCCGACCTCCTTGGTGGTGAAGAACGGCTCGAACACCCGCTGGAGCTTGTCCGGCGGGATCCCGGCGCCGGTATCGGTGACCGAGACCAGCACGTAGGGGCCGGGCGCCACGCCTTTCTCGGTCACCGCGCCGGTGCCGAGATGGACGTTGCGGCTCGTGACGGCGATCCGGGTGTGACCCGGCCGGCCCTCCATGGCGTCGCGGGCGTTGACGATCAGGTTGAGCACCGCGGCCTCGAACTGTGCGGGGTCGATGCGGATCGGATCGAGGGCGGGGTCGAGGTCGAAGGCGAGCTCCACCGCGCCCCCGGCGGCCCGTTCCGCGAGGGGCCGGAAATCCAGGAGCAGGCGGTTGGGATTGAGCGTCTGCGGCCGCAGCATCTGCCGGCGGGAGAACGCCAGGAGTTGCTGGGTCAGTTGCTCGCCCCGCCGGGCCGCGCCCATGGCGGCCTCCGCGAGGCGCTTGACCCGATCGACCTGCTCCGGCCGGCGGAGCACCATGTCGAGCCCGCCCACGATGACGGTGAGCAGGTTGTTGAAGTCGTGGGCGACGCCGCCGGTGAGCTGGCCGATCGCCTCCATCTTCTGCGCCTGGCGCAGGGCCTCCTCGGTGACGTGCTGGTCGGTGCGGTCCATCAGGATGCCGGCGATCCGGGTCGCGGTGCCGGCCGCGTAGGACTTGACCTGTCCCCGCAGGGCGATCCAGCGCACCGCCCCGTCGACCCGGCGGATCCGGCATTCCAGATCGAGCCGGCCGGTCGATCCGACGGCGGAGAAGGCCCGGTCGACGCCCGCCCGATCCTCCTCGACGACGTGGGCCAGGAAGGTCTCCCGGTTCCAGAACGCCTGGGGCGCGTCGTAGCCGAACACGGTGTCGAAGCGGGGCGAGCGCCGGGACGCGCCGGTGCCGTAATCGAGGTCCCAGGATCCCATGCCGGCGGCGTCGAGGGCGAAGGCGAGGGTCTCGTGGGCGGTCTCGACCTCCCGGGTCCGCTCGGCCACGCGCCGCTCCAGCCCCTCGTTGGCGAGTCTGAGCTGCTCCCGGTCGCGCTCGCGCTCCAGGAGACGCTCGCGCGCCTGGTATTGACGACGGCGCGCCCGCAGGGCCGCGGCCGTGGCGCTGACCAGGGTCTCGGCGTTGATCGGGCGCTCCAGCAGGACCACGTTGCCGAGCCGGGCGAGGAGCTGGGACGCGCGCTGGGAGCGGTGCCCGAGCTGGCGGGTCGCCAGCACGATGAACGGGAAATCCGACCAGGCGGGCTGCGCCTCGAGCCACGCGAACAGGTCCGGCGGCCCGGTCTCCCCGAGGGCCTCTTCGGTGACCAGCGCCGCGGCGGCCCCGGTCCGGAGGGCGTCGATCCAGCCGGGGAGATCGGGACAGATTGCGGCCGGCGTGCCGGCCCGGGCGAGCACCTGCTCGACCACCGCGGCGTCGCGCCCGCGCGGCGCCAGGATCAGGACGCGCGTCTCGTCCTGCGCCGACGCCGTCACGGGGCGCGGCCGCCGGCGGGCGCGTCGTCGCCGCTCAGCATCGCCACCGTGCCGCGGTAGGAGGGCAGGCCGGTGAGCACGCCCTCGAAATCGGCCAAGGCCTCGCCGACCTGGATCCCGTGCGCCGACAGCTTCATCTCGCGGATGGTGCGCTCGTGCGCGTTGACCCGGCTCTTCACCACGGACAGGGCCGTGCGGACCTCACCCTTGGCTTCGAAGAAGCGGAACAGCAGGATCGAATCGCTGAGATAGCTGAGATCGATGTCGGTGCGGACCTCGCCGATGACCCCGTGCTGCCCCAGGACCAGCAGCGTCGTGACGCCCTGCTGGTTCAGGTAGCTCAGCATCTCGTGCATCTGCAGGATGAGATACTCCTCGCCCGGCATCGCGTGCAGGTAGGCGTTCAGGCTGTCGATCGCGACGACGCTGGAGCCGCGCTCCTCCACGCCCTGCCGGACCATGCTGGAGAACTCCCCGGGGGAGAGTTCGGCCGGGTCGATCTGCGTGATCGTCAGGCGCCCGGCCGCGATATGCGGGCTCAGGTCCATGCCAAGGGTCGCCGACCGCGCGAGCAGGGTCGCGAGGCCCTCGTCGAACAGGTAGTAGGTGCCCCGCTCGCCGCGCTCCAGGGCGGTCAGCATGCAGCGGATGGCCATGGTGGTCTTGCCCACCCCGGAGGGGCCGAGCAGCAGGGTGTTGGTGCCGGGCACCAGTCCGCCGCCGAGCAGCAGGTCGAGCGCGTCCGAGCCCGTGGAGCGCGCCGTCGCGTCGAACGGCGTGTGGTGCTCCGCCGCGATCAGGCGCGGGAACGCCAGGATACCGCCGGTCTCAAGCAGGAAGTCGTGGTAGCCGCCCCGGTACTTGATGCCCCGCATCTTGACGATGCGCAGGCGCCGGCGCTCGGAGCCGAACTCGCGCGGGGACTGCTCCAGCGAGACCACCCCGTGGGCGATGCTGTGGAGCTGCAGGTCGCCCGTCTCCGAGGTGCGGTCGTCGAGCATCAGCACGGTGCAGGCCCGCTTGGCGAAGAACTGCTTGAGCGCCAGGATCTGGCGGCGGTAGCGCAGCGGGTTCTGGGCCAGCAGGCGCAGCTCCGACAGCGAGTCGAACACGACCCGCTCGGGCTTCAGCGCCTCGACCCGGGCGATGACCTCCCGGACGGTCTCGCCGAGCTCGATCTCGGACGGGTGGAGGATCGACTGCTCGCTGTCGGGGTCGAGCCCCATCTCGTTGACGAGCTCGTAGAGTTCGATGCCGTCGAGGGACCAGCCGTGGGTCGCGGCGGACGCGCGGAGCTCCTGGCCGGTCTCCGACAGGGTGACGTAGAGCGTCGGCTCGCCCCGGGCCGCGCCCGCGCGCAGGAACTGGAGCGCCAGGGTGGTCTTGCCGGTTCCGGGCGTGCCCTCGAGCAGGTAGAGCCGGCTCGGGGTCAGGCCGCCGCAGAGGATGTCGTCCAGACCGGGAACGCCCGTCGAGATTCGCGGCGCCGGACCGGCCGGGAACGCCGTTTCGGTATCGGTCATCGGCTTGCTCTACGCTTCCCCCCGCGGTCCCACGCGCCCCGGTGCCGCGCGCACGGTAGCGGCCGCGCCACGCCTTGTCAGTGCCGCCGGCGCCGCAGCAGCCGTGAGGCGCCCGTGCGCCGCGGGACAGCGCGGGGGCCTCACGTCTCGATCATGTCCCGGATGCGCGAGGCCAGCGCCTCGATCACGAAGGGCTTGGTGAGGACCTGCATGCCGTCGTCCAGGTAGCCGTTGCCCACCGCGGCGTTCTCGGCATAGCCGGTGATGAACAGCACCTTGAGCCCGGGACGGGTCTCGCGGGCGGCATCGGCCACCTGCCGGCCGTTCATGCCGCCCGGCAGGCCGACATCGGTGATCAGCAGGTCGATCCGCACGTCCGATTGCAGGACCTTCAGCCCGGACGGGCCGTCGGCGGCCTCGATGGCCATGTAGCCGAGATCCTCCAGGACCTCGGTCACCAGCATCCGCACGGAGGGCTCGTCGTCGATGATCAGGACCGTCTCGCCCTGCTCGGCCCGGGGCGCCGCGGCGGGATCCGGCATCGCCACCGCGGCGGCGATGTCGCCATGGAAGCGCGGCAGGTAGAGGCACACGGTCGTGCCCTGACCGACCTCGGAATAGATCCGCACCTGCCCGCCCGATTGCCGGGCGAAGCCGTAGATCATCGACAGGCCGAGCCCGGTGCCCTGCCCGATGGGCTTGGTGGTGAAGAACGGGTCGAAGGCCTTGGCGATCACCTCCGGGGGCATGCCGGTCCCGGTATCGGACACGCAGAGCGACAGGTACTGGCCGTGCGGCAGGTCGCGCTCCCGGGCGGCGCGGTCGTCGAGCCAGCGGTTGGCGGTCTCGATGGTGATGCGCCCGCCTTCCGGCATGGCGTCCCGGGCGTTGATGCACAGGTTCAGGAGCCCGTTCTCGAGCTGGCCGGGATCGACCAGGGCGGGCCACAGGCCGGCCGAGCCGACGACCTCGATATGGATCGACGGGCCGACGGTCCGGCGGACCAGCTCCTCCATGCCGTGGACCAGGACGTTCACGTCGGTGGGCTTGGGGTCGAGGGTCTGGCGGCGCGAGAAGGCGAGCAGGCGGTGAGTCAGCGCCGCCGCCCGCTTGGCCGCGCCCTGGGCGGCGGTCATGTAGCGGTCGAGGTCGGTCATCCGACCCTGGCTCATCCGCGTCTGCAGCAGCTCCAGGCTGCCCGAGATGCCGGTGAGCAGGTTGTTGAAGTCGTGGGCGATGCCGCCGGTGAGCTGCCCGACCGCCTCCATCTTCTGCGACTGCCGCAGGGCCTCCTCGACCTTCTCGCGCCGGGCGGCCTCTTCGGCCACGCGCCGCTCCAGGGTGGCGTTGAACGCCTCCAGGGCGGCCTTGGCGCGCAGCTCTTCCTCGATGTTGCGGGCCTCGATGACCGTGCCGATCGGCTCGCCGCGCTCGTTCCGGATCGGGCTCGCGGTGAAGCCTACGGGATAGAACGAGCCGTCCTTGTGGACGAAGACCTCCTCGCCCTGCTCGCGCTCGTTCTCCGGGAAGGCCTGGTCGATCGGGCATTCGCAGAGCGGGTAGGGCGATCCGTCCGGCCGCGTGTGGTGGACCACGTCGTGCAGGGCGCGGCCCTCGGTCTCCTCCAGGGCGAAGCCGGTGAGCGTCTCGGCGGCGCGGTTCATGTAGCTGCAGTGCTGGCGCTCATCCATCAGGAAGATCGCCTGCGAGGTGTTGTTGAGGATGGCGTCGAGGCGGCGCGAGGTCTCGACCAGGCGCTCCTCGGCGGCCTTGCGGTCGTGGATGTCGGTGACCGAGCCGATATAGCCGCGGAAGCCGCCATCCTCCCCGAGGCGGGGCTGGGCCGCGTCGATGAACCAGCGGTAGCGGCCGTCGGCGCCGCGCAGGCGGTACTCCACCCGGAAGGCGCCATGCCGGGCGTTGGCCTCCAGGAACGCCTGGCCCGACGAATCCCGGTCGTCCGGATGCACGGCGTCGAGCCAGCCGAGGCCGTGGCTCTCCGGGATGGTCTGGCCGGTGTACTCGTACCAGCGCCGGTTGAGATAGGTGCAGGCTCCGTCGACCCCAGTCATCCACATCATGACCGGGGCGTGGTCGGCCATGTTGCGGAACCGCGCCTCGCTCTCCCGGAGCGCGGTCTCGGCCCGCATCCGGGCCGTGGTCTCCGTGCAGGTGCAGAACACCCCGGCCACCGCGCCGTCCGCGTCCCGGAGCGGCGCGCAGGAGAGGGTGAACCAGGTCTCCTCGTCGTAGCCGTGGCGGTTCATGACCAGGGGCCGGTTCTCGACCCAGGTCGCCTCGCCGGCCATCGCCGCCTCGACGAGGGGCGCGAGGTCGGCCCAGATCTCCGCCCAGACGTCCCGGAGGCGCGCACCCATGGCGGCCGGATGCTTGCTGCCCAGGACATCCGCGTAGGCGTCGTTGTAGAGGAGGCCCAGCGCCGGCCCGACGGCCACGAACATCGGGAACCCCGACCCGTGGATCAGGCTCACGGCGGCCGACAGCCACTGGGGCCAGCGCTCGGGCGGGCCCAGCGGCGAGGACGACCAGTCGAACGCGCGCATGACGGCGCCCGCCGCGCCGCCGCCCGCGGCCAGAGCCGGACCGTCCCAACCTGCCTCCCCGTCCTCCGAACGCCCCGTCACCCTCGCCAACCCGGTCTCCTTGGCACTCGCGCCCGCCTGCGCCGTGCAACAACGCCGCTCGGCGGCGGCCGTTCTCGACTCGGCGCCGAAGGCTGCCGGGCCCGGCCCTTGTCGCCCCTGCGGCGGGCGGCGCCAAGTCTCCATCCGGAACCCGGATCCGGATCGACGGACTTGCGCGCGCGGCGAGGGGGAAATACTGGCCCTGGCCGGCACCCGCGGGTACCTGCGGCTTTCGAGCCGGTCTGAATTGCCGTGCGCCCCGCTCCGCGAGGCGCTATGCCCCCTGAACC
>NZ_VRVG01000195.1:0-6633 GCF_008040085.1 Methylobacterium sp. WL7
CTCCCAGAAGCCCCCTGCCCCGGCCGCCAAGCCGCAGGCCGCGCGCTTCGCCCTGCCGAAGTCCTCGGCGCTCGCGCAGGTGCTCGAGGCCCTGAAGCGCGGCGACAGCCCGGTCCTGGCGAACGCCCCGGAGGGGTTCGACGCGCTCGCGGTGGCCGACCTCGCCCGGGCGCTGGCGCCCACCGTCGACGCCCCCGCGGTGCTGGTCCACGTGGCGCGCGATTCCGGGCGCTCGGCGGCGTTCCAGTCGGCGCTGGGCTTCGTCGCGCCCGAGATGGACGTGATGAACCTGCCGGCCTGGGACTGCCAGCCCTACGACCGGGTCTCGCCGACCACGGCCACGGCCGCCGCCCGGATGACGGCTTTGGCCCGCCTGGCCCGGACCCGCTCCGCCGAGGACCGCCCGCGCATCCTCTGCACCACGGTCAACGCCCTGGTGCAGCGGGTGCCGCCCCGCGGCCACATCGCCAAGGAGGCGTTCTCGGCGGCGATCGGCAACGTCGTGGCGATGGACGACGTGGTCGCCTGGGTCGAGGCCAACGGTTTCCTGCGCACGGGGACGGTACGGGACACGGGCGAGTACGCGGTGCGCGGCGGCATCCTCGACCTGTCGCCGCCGGGCCTGCCGGTGCCGATCCGCCTCGACTTCTTCGGCGACACGCTGGAATCGATCCGCGCCTTCGATCCGGAGACCCAGCGCACCACCGGCCAATTGCGCTCGCTCGACCTGATGCCGATGAGCGAGGTCCAGCTCACCACCGAGACGATCCGGCGCTTCCGCCAGGGCTACATCCAGAGTTTTGGCGCGGCGACCCGGGACGACCGGCTCTACGAGACCGTGAGCGAGGGCCGCCGCTATGCCGGCCTCGAGCACTGGATGCCGCTGTTCTACGGCGAACTCGACACGCTGTTCGACTATCTCGGCGGCGTGCCGCTGGTGTTCGACCCGCAGGTCGAGGATGCCGCCGCCGAGCGGATCAGCCTCGTGCAGGATTACTACCAGGCCCGCGAGGGCGCGATGAAGACGCCCCAGTCCGGCGTCGCCCCCTACAAGCCGCTGCCGCCGCGCGCCCTCTACCTGACCCCGAACGAGCTGAAGGAGCGGATCGCCGCCGCCACCGTGGCGCGGCTGACGCCCTTCGCCCAGCCGGACTCGCCCGAGCGCGCGGTCATCGATTGCGGCGCAAAATCCGGAAGAAACTTCGCGCCGGAGCGCGCGAACGAGAGCGCCAGCGTGTTCGACGCGGCGGTGGCCCATATCCGCGACCTCCAGGGATCGGGTCATCACGTGATCCTGGGATCCTGGTCCGACGGCTCCCGCGACCGGCTCTGCGGCGTGCTCGCCGACCACGGCCTGAGGAAGCCCGTGGCGATCACCCGCCTGTCGGACGTCTACGCGCTGAAGCGCGGCGCCGATTCCGCCGTGGCGGTCTGGGGCCTGGAGGCGGGCTTCACGGTGGGCGAACTCGCCGTGGTCTCCGAGGGCGACATCCTGGGCGACCGGCTGGTGCGCCAGAAGCGCAAGGCCAAGCGGCCCCAGGACGTGATCCTGGAGGTGCAGGCGCTCCAGCCCGGCGACCTCGTGGTCCATGCCGACCACGGCATCGGCCGGTTCTCCGGCCTGAAGACGATCCACGCCGCCGGCGCCCCGCACGATTGCCTGGAGCTGAGCTACACCGGCGGCCTGCTGCTGCTGCCGGTGGAGAACATCGAACTCCTGACCCGCTACGGCTCGGAGGATTCGGAGGTCGCCCTCGACCGACTCGGCGGCGGCGCCTGGCAGGCCCGCAAGGCCAAGATGAAGCGCCGCATCCTCGAGATGGCGGGCGAATTGATCAAGGTCGCGGCCCAGCGCTTCGTCCGGAAGGCGCCGGTGCTCAAGGCGCCGGAGGGACTCTACGGCGAGTTCGCCGCCCGCTTCCCGTTCGAGGAGACCGAGGACCAGGCCAACGCCATCGACGCGGTGCTGGACGACCTCAATGCCGGGCGTCCGATGGACCGGCTGGTCTGCGGCGATGTCGGCTTCGGCAAGACCGAGGTGGCGTTGCGCGGCGCCTTCGCGGCGGCGATCGCCGGCAAGCAGGTGGCGGTGATCGTGCCGACCACCCTGCTCGCCCGCCAGCATTTCCGGACCTTCACCGAGCGGTTCAAGGGGCTGCCGATCCAGATCGCCCAGCTGTCCCGGTTCGTCTCGGCCGGGGACATGAAGCAGACCCGCGCCGGCCTGATCGCCGGCACGGTGGACATCGTGGTCGGCACCCACGCGCTCCTGGCGAAAAACATCGCGTTCAAGGATCTCGGCCTGATCATCGTCGACGAGGAGCAGCATTTCGGCGTCGCCCACAAGGAGCGGCTGAAGGCGCTCCAGGCGGATGTCCACGTGCTGACGCTCTCGGCGACCCCGATCCCGCGCACGCTTCAGCTCGCCATGACCGGCGTGCGCGAACTGTCGATCATCGCGACGCCCCCGGTGGACCGGCTGGTGGTGCGCACCTTCGTGACCCCGTTCGACCCGCTGACCATCCGGGAGGCGCTGCTGCGCGAGCGCTACCGCGGCGGCCAGTCGTTCTATGTCGTGCCCAGGATCGAAGATCTGGCGGACGTGAAGAAGTTCCTCGATGCCGAGATGCCGGAGATCAAGGTCGCGATCGCCCACGGCCAGATGGCGGCGGGACAGCTCGAGGACGTGATGACCGCCTTCTACGAGGGCAAGTTCGACGTGCTGCTCTCGACCACCATCGTGGAATCGGGCCTCGACATCCCCACCGCCAACACGCTGATCGTGCACCGGGCCGACATGTTCGGCCTGGCCCAGCTCTACCAGCTGCGCGGCCGCGTCGGCCGCTCGAAGGCCCGCGCCTACGCGTTGTTCACGACCCCGGCCAACCGCCAGCTCACGACCCAGGCCGAGCAGCGGCTCAAGGTGCTCCAGACCCTCGACACCCTGGGCGCCGGCTTCCAGCTCGCCAGCCACGACCTCGACATCCGCGGCGCCGGCAACCTCCTGGGCGACGCCCAGTCCGGCCACATCAAGGAGGTCGGCTACGAACTCTACCAGCAGATGCTGGAGGACGCGGTCACGGCGCTCAAGGCCGGCATCGAGGACGTGCCCGAGGAGGCGTGGTCGCCGACCATCGCGCTCGGCGCCCCGGTGACCATCCCGGAGACCTATGTCGAGGATCTCGGGGCGCGGCTGTCCCTCTACCGGCGGCTCGCCACCCTCCAGGACGATGCCGAGATGGAGAGTTTCGGGGCCGAGATGATCGACCGGTTCGGGCCGCTGCCGCCGGAGGTGGAGCAGCTCCTCAAGATCGGCACGATCAAGATCCTGTGCCTCAAGGCCAATGTCGAGAAGGTCGAGGCCGGCCCGAAGGGCGTGGTCGTCCACTTCCGGGACAAGTCCTACGCCAACCCGCAGGGTCTGGTGGCGTTCGTGGCCGAGCAGGCCTCCTTCGCCAAGGTGCGGCCCGACATGAGCGTCGTGTTCGTGCGCGAGCTGACCACGATCCCGGCCCGGCTCAAGACCGCCACCGAGGTGCTGCGCAGCCTCGTGAAGATCGCCGAGCGG
The DNA here is from genome assembly GCF_008040085.1 of Methylobacterium sp. WL7. NCBI lineage: Bacteria > Pseudomonadati > Pseudomonadota > Alphaproteobacteria > Hyphomicrobiales > Methylobacteriaceae > Methylobacterium > Methylobacterium sp. WL7. Next base: position 3,569 of record NZ_VRVG01000195.1, read on the forward strand.
GTGAAGAAGGCGGCGTGAGGGGGGGCGTCACTCCAGGGCGGCGTCCTCGTCTCCCGCCACTGCGGGCTGAGCCCTCGCGAACAGCCGATCATCCCATGGCACGGGGATATGCCGGCCGTGGGAGACCAGGCGGAATTCCGGATGCGTCGGATTGATGAGGACGTTCTCGGCGACGCGCGCGACGACGCTGGGGACGAAGAGGAGCAGCGAACGGTTCGCGCGAAACCAGGCCTCCCCATACGTTTGGGCGACGGACGGGTCTTGGGCATCCCAGCCCGGCAAGGCCGTGACGTTCACGGTCTCGTAGGATAGCCCGGCCGAGAGGATGATCTCGATGTAGTGCTGGTTCGGTGGAAGCGATCCGCTGCCGTGGACGAGCTTCTCCAGCATGGCCGTCGCGTAGTCAGTCGACGCGTAGATGACGGGGCTGCCTGCCGTGTTCCAGCGACCGGGATAGAGGCTCGAACCCGTCGCATCGAAGATCGGATAGGCCCCCGCGGGGTCGCCGATCCGGTAAGCCTTCTGGACGCGGTCGAGCTTCTGCGCGGTCACGCGACGGAACCGACCTGGAGACGTCCCAGGATAGCCTCGACGCGCGGACCGCCGAATTCCGATTCCATCACGATATCGATCGGGGGGCGCCCTTCCAGCAGAGCATGCGGACGGTGCAGGAATGCGCGCGCGGCGTCCTCGTCCTTCCACACCTCGCAGGCCAGCGCCCAGACGCGCGCCAGCCGAACGACCTTCGCGCCTTCCAACTCGGAGAGGCGTGCGGAGCCCGCCTGCGGCGCGTTCCGCCGCGTCAGCGTCGCCTTCTTCACGACGCTGAACCGGAAATTGCGGTCTTTGGGGGCGACCGCGGAGGCGACCCGCTCGAGCGCCTGGACGGGTAGGCCTTCCCTGACCTGTCTGACGATCTCGCTCGTCGACACGGGGCCCGACGGCGACGGGCCGACACCGAGCAGATCGACCAGCTGGGCGTTGTTCGTCATGGCAGGGTCTCCGTTTCACATGAGCCTGATTTATGGCTCATGTGAAACGTGAGCAAGCTGTCGCTCACCGGCCTTTCCGTCCGACCCATGGAAGACCCGCTCGGCGCCGGCTGGGTGACAGGCGTTGCGCCGTCCGCCCGTCTCTGGCTCTGTGCCCGGGCACCCCCAGGAGACGCGCAGATGGCAAACCCGGCGCAGGCCACCGGCGCGTCAGCCTCGAAAAGATCCGAAAACCACGCCTTCCTGACGCCCCTGTTCACCGACCGGCGGGTCGTGGCGATGCTGGGCTTGGGCTTCGCGCAGGGCATCCCGTTCCTGCTCGTCTACGCGACGCAGTCGGCCTGGCTGGTCCAGGCCAAGGTGCCGCTGGCGACGATCGGGCTGATGAGCGAGCTGACCATCGCGTACAAGCTCAAGTTCCTCTGGGCGCCGTTCCTCGATCGGCACGACGCGCCCCTGCTCGGGCGCTGGCTCGGGCGCCGGCGGGGCTGGATCGTCGCCACCCAGATCTTGGTGGCGCTGGCGCTCGCCGGGGTGGCGTTCGGCGATCCGGCGCATTGGCTCGCCTGGACGGTGGCGTTCTCCCTGGCGCTCGGGGTGGCGGGGGCGACCCAGGACGTGGTGATCGACGGCTGGCGCATCACCGCGGCGCCGCCCGAGCGGCAGGCGCTGATGTCGTCCTGGTCGGAGATCGGCTACCGGGTCGGCAACCTCGCGGCCGGGGCCGGCGCCCTCTACCTGTCCGACGCCTACGGCTGGCGCGCCGCCTACCTGTGCATGGCGGTGCTGCTCGCCCCCGGCACGATCGCGGCGCTGCTGGCCCCCGAGCCCCCCGCCGCGCCGCTGCCGCCCGGCGGCTTCGTCGAGACCGTCTGGGCGCCGATCCGCGACCTGCTGGCCCGCCTCGGCCCCCTGGCGGTGCCGGTGCTCGCGCTGGTGGCTGGCTTCCGGATGCCCGGCTACGTGTCGAGCACCATGGCGATCCCGCTGTTCAAGACGCTGGGCTACACCAACACCGACATCGCCACGGTGACCAAGCTGTTCGGCTTCTGGATCGCGCTGGGCGGCACCTTCCTGGCGAGCGCCATCATCCCGCGGATCGGCATGATGGCGAGCCTGCTGATCGGCACCGTGGTGGCCTCGGCCTCGCATCTGGCGCTCGCCTACCTCGCCTGGCACGGCGGCCATGGCGGGGCGGCGTTCTGGACCTTCGCGGTCACGGTCGGGATCGACGGCTTCGCCTACGCCTTCGCGTCGATCGTGCTGATCACCTACATGTCCCGGCTCGCGGCCACCGAGCACGCGGCCAGCCAGTACGCCCTGCTGACCTCGCTCTGCGCCCTCCCGGGAAGCGTGCTCGCCGGGTTCTCGGGCTTCGTGATCGAGTGGACCGGCTTCGCGTGGTTCTTCGTCGGCACCTCGCTGATCGGCGTGCCGGTGGCGTTGCTGTGTCTCCTGGTGGCGCGCCGCCACGGGCCGATGGAGGCGCCGGCCCGGTAACGGCCTGCAGACGAGCGGACGGTCTCCTCAGTCTTCGCGCGTCGGCGACCGCTTTTCGGGGCGCGTGTCCGGTGTTCCGCACGCCGTCCGAGCGTGTTCCAGGGCGGTGCGTCCGGCGTTGCCGGCTCTTTAGCCAAGATTAACCACGCCGAGGCCTAATGGGCTGGACGGTTGATGTCCTCCCCAGACGGGCAGCCCAGGCCACGTGCGCGGAAAAAGCCTCCGCGGGCGAACGGCGACGGCTGCCATACGGGGAAGCGCGTACGCGAGTTCCCGCATGGCCCAGGTTGCGTATTCCCGACCCGCGTACCGCGATGCCGCCTGTTTCGCGGCCCCATTCGCGGCCCCTCTCCCGGCCCCCGGGCCGGCGCCCTATCCGCGCCTCGTCTACGAGGCGTCTTACGCGCCCCCGGGCCGGGCGCCCTACCCGAGCGCCATGCGGCGGGCCCGCCGCCGCGCCCGGCTCACGGCGCTGATCTCGCTGGCCGCCCTGTCGATGGCCGGCTGGACCGTCCTGACCCTGCCGCACGGCCTGCCGATCACTTGGTCGACTACCGGGAGCGAGACCGCCCC
>NZ_VRVG01000196.1:0-6594 GCF_008040085.1 Methylobacterium sp. WL7
TCTTGAGATACGTCGCCACCGCATGCAGCCGTGGGCCGAACGGCGTGCCCCGCGCCGCCTCCGGCACCGGCGCGACGACCCGCACCCCGCAGGTCGGGCAGTGCACGGCCAACCGTCGATGCTGCGTGTGTTTCGGCGTGCAACTTTGGGTCTGACTCACTTTCGGTGCAGGGGAGTTGATGGATCTCGGCTTCGGTCGTCGGAGATCCTGCCATGCCTCGCAGCCTGCATCCCAACTCGGTAATTCCGCGCGGACTCGTCATCGATCATGTCGAGATCGGCTCTGGCCTGACCATCACCGCCCGACCTGTCGCCACCCTGGCCCGGTGTCCAAGCTGCGATCGGCCTTCGTCTCGAATCCATAGCCGCTACACGCGTACCCTGTCCGATCTGCCTGTCGCCGGGAGACCCGTCGTCATCGATGTCGGCGTCCGCCGCTTACGCTGCGTCGGGATAGACTGCCGGACCAGGATCTTCGCCGAGCGGCTCGGGCCGGATCTCGCCGCTACCTACGCCCGGCGTACGGCCCGGCTCGACTGCATCGTGCGTCATCTGGGCCTTGCCCTCGGCGGCAGGCCCGCTGCCTGCTTCGCGCGTCGTCTTATGGTCCCTGCCAGTCGGGATACGATGCTCCGAACCGTGCGCCGCCGTGCCGTCCGTCCGGTGGAGCGTCCGAGCGTGATCGGCATCGACGACTGGGCCTTCCGTCGGGGACAGCGCTACGGCACGCTGGTCTGCGACCTGGAACGGCGACGTGTCATCGCCCTGCTACCGGATCGAGAGAGTAGCACGGTCGAGACATGGCTCGCCGCTCACCCCGAGATCACCATCGTCGCCCGTGACCGCGGCGGTGGGTATGGGGAAGCGACAGCGCGGGCTCTACCCCATGCCCTTCAAGTCGCCGATCGCTGGCATCTGATGGAGAATGCCAGCGCTGCCTTCCTCGACGCCGTGCGCAAGTCGATGGCCGCCATCCGCATCGCGGTGGGAGCCGCGACGGTCGATCCCGAACGTCTGACCTGCGCCGAGCGCCTGCAGTACGACGGCTATCTTCGGAGGGAGGCGACGGGCGAGGCGATCCTGGCTCTGTCGCGACAGGGCATGCCGATCAAGAAGATTGCCCGGACGACCGGGCACAGTCGCAAGCTCGTGCGCGACGTGCTTCGCGGTCTGACCGGCGACGTCTTCCGCGCCCGCCAGAGCAGCCTGGATGCCCATCTGCCCCGGCTCGATGCCGAATGGGCGGCCGGCTGTCGCAACGGGGCTGAACTCTGGCGTCGGCTTCGCGCGAACGGGTTCACCGGCAGCTTGCGGGTGGTCGGGGAATGGGCGACGCGGAGGCGACGCAGTGAGCGGGCGCCGGAGGGCGCGCCCAGCAGGGTGCCGTCAGCGCGGATCCTCTCCCGGCTGACGACGACGGGGCGGGACAGCCTGACGAAGGCCGAAGCCGTCCTTGTGGCGACGATCGAGGGGGAGGTGCCGAGGCTCGACGAGGCAAGGGCCCTGTTGTCGCGCTTCCAAACCATGATCCGCGAACGGCGTCGATCCGATCTCGATACCTGGATCGAGGCTGCGGCCCGCAGCCTTCTGGCGTCCTTCGCCGGCGGCCTGCTCAAGGACAAGGCGGCTGTCGCTGCAGCTCTCACGCAACCATGGTCGAACGGCCAGACCGAAGGGCAGATTACCCGCCTGAAGCTCGTGAAGCGACAGATGTTCGGCCGCGCCAAACTCGACCTGCTCGAAGCTCGGCTGATCGGTACACCATGAGCCCCCCTGCATCGAGATTGCGCCAGACCCAAAGTTCGACGCCGATCCAGGGTCAATGTTCAGGTTCTTCCGCACTTTCGGTGCTGAAGGTTTGGCATCCGATCAAGCTTTGCCGATCCCGGCTCATGCAGGATGCAGGACGCGTTTGCGCAGGAGATCGAAACCGGCGCGACCGTACATGCTCCGCTTGATCAGCTTGAGGCGGTTGACCTGCCCCTCGACGGGGCCGTTGCTCCAGGGCTCGACGATAGCGGCGCGCACGGCTGGCTCGTCCTGCCGGAGCCCGGTGACGAAGCCGCCGAGATCGGTCGCGGCTGCAGCTTCCAGCCAGGGCGTCAGTCCGGTGGAATCGTTCTGGCGCAGGAGCTCGGCGAAGGCGCGTATATCCTTGGCGGCCTGCTTCAGCTTCGGCGCGGCGCTGCAGAGCGCTTCGGTGAAGGCGAGATCCTCCCGAGACAGCGAGGTCGGGTCGGCGGTGAGCCAACGGGTGATGCGGCGCGTCGAGGGGACCCGGGCGGACGGTGATCTCGCAGGCGCATCCTGCCTCCGTCGTGAGGCCCAGCGCCGGACGATGTCGTAGCTGCCAATGAAGCCCTGCGCGTGCAACTCGCGGTGGAGGACGGTGGCGCTGTGCTGGCCCTCCCGCCAGCGTGCCTCGACGAAGGGGAGATAGCGATCGAGCAGGCTCGAACTCGGTGCGCGGCGGTAGGACATGAACCGGCCCGCCCGCACCCAGCGGCGCACGGCGTTGCGGGATGCGCCGAGACGGCGAGCGATCTCTTTGGTCGGCAGACCTTCGCCGTGGAGGCACAGGGCCGCCTCGCAGCGGTCGCGTCGCCAGCTGCTCACGTTCGTTGGCGCTGTCTTCGTCTTCGCCAGATCAGGGGAGCCGGCGGGGTCGTGCACGGCGCGGTGCGCCACGTCTCGGATCTCGGACTGGTGCCGCTCGACGACGCCGCGCAGGGCCTCGGAAGCGTTGACGAGCAGGTGCCAGCGATCCGCGACCTGCGTCGCCGTCGGTGCTCCCGTGCGCGCGGCCTCGGCGTAGGGTCCCGAACGGTCACGGCTGACGACGGTCACGCTTGGATGGGCGGTGAGCCACTCCCGCACCGGTGCCGACGGGCGGCCGGGCAACAGATCGATGACGCGCCGCCGCTCCAAGTCGCACACGATGGTGCCGTAGGACCGGCCGCGCCGCCACGCCCAATCGTCGATGCCGATGACCCGCGGCGGCGGAGACGGTACGGTCCCGCGACGACGGATCAGGCGCAGGACGGTGTCGCCGCTGACAGGCATGGCCAGCCGCCGCGACAACCTTGCGCCAGCCTCACCACCCGGCACCATGCCGATGTCGGTCTGCGCCGCGGCCAACCGGTCGCTGCGGCGCGCCTTGCGCGTACCCAACCCTGGCACGCGTTCGGCAAAGATCCGCCCCGGGCAATGGCCGCAGCGGAAGCGGCGAACCTGCACCCGCCACGTCACTGACCGGTCCTGCCAGGGCAGGTCGTCGAACGTCCGCCAATACCTGCTGTGCACCCGCACTGACGCCCGCCCGCAGACCCGACAGCAGGCTTGGGCTGCCGTGGTTCGGGCGGTGATCAGCAACCCGGAGGTGTCCAGCGTCAGACCATCGACGTGCAGGCCGTCCGGGACCGACGGCAACGACGGGTTCGAGATCAACATCGCACTGCCCTCGGGCCAACATGCGAATCAACGTCCAAACCACCGCTCAGCACCGAAAGTGCGGAAGAACCAATGTTCAACGCTGTTTGACAGGAAGGACGCCGCGACGCCGAGGCGGATCTGGTGCGCGGCTATGCCGGCGCCGTTCGCAGCGCGATCACCGACGACGGGCGCGCACCGCTCGATGCGGCTGGGCTACGGTTGAAGGGGCGATTTGAGAAGGTTGCCGGCAGCCCGGAACGAGTGCGCTCAATAGGGGGGCCTCGCGCCCGCTCGCGCGGCTCGCGCTCCTGATCGGACGGGCGCTCGCCGGCACCGCCGCGCTCTGGCCGGTGGTACGCCCAGGCTTCGTCTTCGTGCAAGCCGCCGCCCGCCTGCTGGCCAATCCCGCCGCCGAGAAAAGCGCCAAGGTCCGGCGGCGCTTTGACGGCCTGCTCGCCGCGAGGCAGCGCCACCGTCGACGCGTCGTCGATCTCGGCGCGGCCCTCGACCACTTCCGCAAGGTTGCGCGGAGTTATCGGCCTGGGCTGTTCCATGCCGCCGACGTCCCCGGTCTGCCCCGCACCAACAATGCCCTGGAGCAACGGTTCGGCTCGCAAGGCTACCACGAGCGCCGCGCCACCGGACGCAAGACGGCCTCGCTCGGAGCGGTGCTGCGCGGGGCGGTCCGGCTCGTGGCCGGCATCGGCACACGGGCGCAGGTCCTGTCTCGACGCGATCTCTGCCGGGTCGATCGCGCACGGTTGCAAGACCTGCGCCGATCCCTCGACCACAGGCGACAAGCCCGCGTCGCACGAACCCGCTTCCGACGCGATCCTGATGCCTACCTCACCGCCCTCAAACGCCAAGCCCAATAGTGGCTTTGCCGTCCTAGAAAAAAAGGTCCGCATGTTTCCGGAAATGCTCAGTGACGCTCGCTTTCAACGAGCAGCATGCGAGCAATTGGCCCGTGCGTCTCATGTGCCGCGTGCTCGAAGTCTCTCACATTGGCTAGGTGTATGGTCCCGGGATGAGGTGTGACGGGTCGATCCTGAAGCGATTGGGTTCTTTCGTCCAGGCGTTCAAGATGAACTCAGTTGGTGTCAGGCCCCGCAGGGTCTTGAGCCTGCGAGCATGATTGTAGGCATCGACGAACAGGTGCAGATGCGTTCGAAGCTGGTCGTGGCTGTCGTAGTGGTAGCGCTTGACCGTCGCCTCCTTGATCGTGCGGTTCATCCGCTCGACCTGTCCGTTGGTCCAAGGATGGTTCACCTTGGTAAGCCGATGCTCGATGTCGTGCTCGTTGCAGACGCGGTCGAAGATGTGCTGGCTATCGTAGATGTCCTGTCGGCGTGATGTGAACTGAACGCCGTTGTCTGTGAGCACGGTGTGGATGCGGTAAGGCACCGCCTCGATGAAATCGCGCAGGAACTGCGCCGCCTCCATCTTGCCGGCGCTCTCCACGAGCCGAACGAAGGCAAACTTGCTGGTTCGATCAATGGCTACGAACAGCCTGAGCTTACCTTCGGCCGTGCTCACCTCAGCGATGTCGACGTGCACATAGCCGATGGCGTAGGTCGCAAAGCGCTGCTTCTTGGGTTTGTTGCCGTCGATCTCGGGTAGTCGGCTGATGCCATGCCGTTCCAGGCAGCGATGCAGCGAGGATCGCGTCAGGTGCGGGATCGTCGGCTGCAAGCCGTAAAGGCAGTCGTCAAGCGGCAGCAGGGTGTGCCGGCGGAAAGCGACAATGATCGCTTCCTCCTCAACGGTGAGCACGGTGGAGCGCGGTTCCTTGGGCCCCATCCGGGCATCCGCTGTGCTCGTCCGTTTACGCCACTTCTGCACCGTCGTCGGACTGACGCCGTAGCGCTTGGCCAGCGACCTTACGCTCTCTTCACGTAGCTGGATCGCGCGACGGACTGCCTTGTATCTTTGAGTTGCCCGCTGGAGTGAAGCCAGTGAGGCTACAAGGTGAGGGTCAGCCCGTGTTTGCCTAGGGTTTTCTAAGCCCGCGACAGAGCAAGGTGCGGCCCTCACCGCCACAGTCCCGAACCCGGACAGCCGCTCGGGCCAGAGCCCGCATTTGCAAGGTAGGGTCATGGACGAACAACCCACCATCTTCGTCGGCATCGACGTGTCGAAGGATCGTCTCGACGTTCACCTCAGACCGTCGGACGAGGCATTCCATGTCCCGCGTAACACCAAAGAGCTGGATACTCTCGCGCGTCGGCTCAGTGGCTTACCTGTGGCCCTCATCGTCCTGGAGGCTACCGGTGGCCTCGAGGCGAGCGTCGCTGCAGCACTGGCCGCTGTCGGGCTGCCGCTTTGTATCGTCAACCCGCGTCAGATCCGCGACTTCGCCAGAGCGATGGGCCGGTTGGCGAAGACCGACACGCTCGACGCCGAGGTCATTGCCCTCTTCGCCGAACGCATCAGACCACCGGCCAGGCCCTTGCCGGAGCCGGAGAGACGGCACTTCGCCGAGTTCGTGAGCCGGCGGCGGCAGATCATCGGGATGATCTGCATGGAGACCAACCGTCGCGATCAAGCCGTGGACAAGCAGCTGACCCGGCGGCTCGACCGACACATCGGCTTCCTGGAGAAAGAACTCGCAGAACTCGACAGCGACATTGGACAAGCCATCAAGGCCTCTCCGGTCTGGTGCGAGACCGAGGCGCTGCTCAAGTCCGTGCCCGGGATCGGTGACGTGACCGCACGCACGCTTCTGGCCCAGTTGCCCGAGCTCGGCACCATCGGGCGCCACCAAATTGCGGCGCTCGTCGGCATCGCTCCCATCAACCGCGACTCCGGTCTGATGCGAGGTCGAAGATCCATCGCGGGTGGACGAACCTCGGTGCGGGGCGTGCTCTACATGGCCGCTCTGACCGCGATCCGGCGAGGCTCTCCTTTTCGGTCCTTCTACGAGCAGCTGACCCAGCGAGGTCGGCCGAAGAAGGTCGCCCTCGTCGCCGTGATGCGAAAGCTCCTGGTGACGCTCAACGCCATCGTTCGCGACCGCACGCCCTGGCGGTCGATCACTGAACCGCACCGGGTTTCCCGGAGGCCATTTGGTTTGGGTCAGGCCGCCAAGGCTTGGACCTCGGCCTGGGCATAGTAGCGCGCTTCGGCCTCGGCGGGCGGGATATTCCCGATCGGTTCGAGCAG
>NZ_VRVG01000197.1:0-6517 GCF_008040085.1 Methylobacterium sp. WL7
ACTTCGAGGACGAGGCGTTCTCCGAGCCGGAGCCCGAGCCCGAGCCGCCGCCCGCGCGGCCGACCCCGCAACCGCAGCCGGTGTTCCAGGCGCCGCCACGGCCGGAGCCGGAGGCCGAGACCCTGGTCTCGGCGGCGACCGACGCCAGCGTCAACGGCGCCTTCAACCTGCTGGCCCACACGGTCCTGACCCAGAACGCCCGCACGCTTGAGGATCTGGTCAAGGACATGCTCCGGCCGATGCTCAAGTCCTGGCTGGACGACAACCTGCCGGCCGTGGTCGAGCGGCTGGTCCGGGCCGAGATCGAGCGGGTCTCGCGCGGCCGCTGAGCGCCCTGCCCTCCGGCATCGGGCCTGCCCGGTGCCGGGCGCGTGTTGACGGACGCGGCCTGACGGTCGAAAGCGGGTCCAATCCTGTTGGACAAGCGTTCGGCCCATAACCGCGATGATGGACAAGACCTTCGAGCCCGCCTCTGTCGAGGCGCGGATCTCCGCCGCCTGGGCTGAGGCGGATGCCTTCCGCGCCGGCCGGCCCGAGCGCGCCGGCGCCCCGCCCTACTGCATCGTGATCCCGCCGCCGAACGTGACGGGCTCGCTGCATATGGGCCACGCCCTCAACAACACGCTCCAGGACGTGCTGTGCCGCTTCGAGCGCATGCGCGGCAAGGACGTGCTCTGGCAGCCCGGCACCGACCACGCCGGCATCGCCACCCAGATGGTGGTGGAGCGCCGGATGATGGAGCGCCAGGAGCCGGGCCGCCGGGAGATCGGCCGGGCCGCCTTCGTGGAGAAGGTCTGGGCCTGGAAGGCCGAATCCGGCGGCGCCATCGTCAACCAGCTCAAGCGGCTCGGCGCGTCCTGCGACTGGTCGCGCGAGCGCTTCACCATGGACGAGGGCCTGAGCCGCGCCGTGCTCAAGACCTTCGTGGACCTGCACCGCCAGGGCCTGATCTACCGCGACAAGCGGCTGGTGAACTGGGACCCGAAGTTCCAGACCGCGATTTCGGACCTCGAGGTCCAGCAGATCGAGACGAAGGGCCATCTCTGGCACTTCGACTATCCGATCGTCGACGCGAGCGGGGCGGAGACCGGCGAGGTCATCACGGTCGCGACCACCCGGCCCGAGACGATGCTGGGCGATACCGGCATCGCGGTCCACCCGGAGGATGCGCGCTACACGGCGCTGGTCGGCAAGCGGGTCCGCCTGCCGCTGGTCGGCCGCCTGATCCCGATCGTCGCCGACACCTATTCCGACCCCGAGAAGGGCACCGGCGCGGTCAAGATCACGCCCGCCCACGACTTCAACGACTTCGACGTCGGCCGGCGCTGCAACCTCGGGGTGATCAACATCCTCGACCCCGAGGGCCGGATGCTGCTCGACGGCAACGCCGCGTTCCTGGCCGACGCCTCGCCCGAGCCCGAGGCCCTGGCGCTGCACGGCCTCGACCGGGCGCAGGCCCGCAAGGAGGTCGTCGCCCTGATGGAGGCGCGTGGCCGTCTGCGCGCCGTCGAGCCCAACACCCACGCGGTGCCGCACGGCGACCGCTCGGGCGTGGTGATCGAGCCCTATCTCACCGATCAGTGGTACGTGAACGTGAAGCCGCTGGCCGAGCGCACGCTCCAGGCGGTGCGCGACGGCCAGACCAAGTTCGTCCCCGAGACCTACGAGAAGACCTTCTTCCAGTGGCTCACCAACATCGAGCCCTGGTGCATCTCGCGCCAGCTCTGGTGGGGCCACCAGATCCCGGTCTGGTACGATGACGACGGCGGGATCTTCGTGGCCGAGAGCGAGAAAGGGGCCCTCGCGCAGGCCGAGGCCAAGCACGGCCGCCCGGTCGCGCTGACCCGCGACGCGGACGTCCTCGACACGTGGTTCTCCTCCGCGCTCTGGCCGTTCTCGACGCTGGGCTGGCCGGATTCGACCCCGGAATACGCCCGCTATTACCCGACCAACGCCCTGGTGACCGGCAAGGACATCCTGTTCTTCTGGGTCGCCCGGATGATGATGATGGGCCTGCACCTCACCGACCGGGCGCCGTTCGAGACGGTCTACCTGCACACCCTGGTGCGCGACGCCTCCGGCGCCAAGATGTCCAAGTCGAAGGGCAACGTCGTCGATCCCCTCGAGCTGATCGATCAGGTCGGCGCCGACGCCCTGCGCTTCACCCTGTGCGCGCTCGCGGTCCAGGGTCGCGACATCAAGCTCTCGGCCGACCGGGTCCAGAGCTACCGCAACTTCGCGACCAAGCTCTGGAACGCCGCCCGCTTCGCCGAGCTGAACGGCTGCCTGCTCGACCCCGCCTACGACCCGCGGGCGATCACCGGGGCGATCAACCGCTGGGCGCTCACCGAGGCCGCCCGCGCCGTGGGTGAGGTCACGGCGGCGCTCGAAGCCTACCGGTTCAACGACGCGGCCGGCACCGCCTACCGCTTCGTCTGGAACATCTTTTGTGATTGGTACCTCGAACTCGCCAAGCCGGTGCTGCAGGGCGAAGGCGTCGATCCGGCCGTCCGGGCCGAGACCCAGGCGACGGTGGCGTTCCTGATCGATCAGGTCGCCAAGCTGCTGCATCCGTTCATGCCGTTCCTCACGGAGGAACTCTGGGCGATCAAGGGCGCCGCAATCCCCGAGCGCGGCCTCCTGGCGCTCGCCGCCTGGCCGGATCTTGCCGGGCTCGCGGATGCCGACGCCGAGGCCGAGGTCGGCTTCGTGGTCGACCTCGTCACCCAGGTTCGCTCGGCCCGCTCCGAGACCAGCGTCCCGGCCGCGGCGCAGATCCCCCTGGTGATGGTCGGGGCGTCCCCGGAGGTGCGGACCCGGGTCGAGGCCTGGCGGGACACGCTGCTGCGCCTGGCCCGGCTCTCGGAAATCACCTTGTCGGATACGCCGCCGAAGAACTCGGTGCAGCTCCTCGTGCGCGGCAGCGTCGCGGCCCTGCCCCTCGAAGGCATCGTCGACCTCGCCGGCGAGGTCGCGCGCCTGAAGAAGGAGCAGGGCAAGGCGCAGGGCGAGATCAAGAAGGTCGACGCCAAGCTCGGCAACGCCGACTTCGTCGCCCGCGCCCCCGAGGACATCATCGAGGAGAACCGCGAGCGCCGGGAGGCCGAGGCCGCGCGGCTCGTGAAGATCGAGGAGGCGCTGGCGCGGTTGAGCGGGGATTGATCGCTTCGCTCACCACATGCGCGTAATCTGCGTCCCTCTCGCGCGGGCATCCGCGGCATCGCAACGATGAACGGCTGAACGGCTGTCGAGCGCGGCTAGGCATGAAAATGGCGTCATATGATGCCATAATCGATGCCGCGCGGGGGAGAGCGTGATGCGGACGACGATCAACCTGGACGATGATTTGCTGGCCAAGGCGCAGCACTACACAGGCATCACTGAGAAATCGGAACTGGTCCGCGAAGCCCTGCGCGCGCTGGTCCAGCGTGAGGCGTCCCGGCACATGATCCTGCTGGGGGGGAGCGATTCGAACGCCCAGGCCGGGACGCGCCGACGATCCGAACCGTGATCATCATCGATACGAACATCTGGATCGATCACCTCGCGGCGGCGGATCCATCCGTCACCGCAATCCTGACCGAGATGAGCCAGCGTGTTCATCCCTTCGTCATCGGCGAACTGGCGCTGGGCAGCGTCCGGGATCGCGAACGCATTATCGCGACCCTGGAAGACATGCCGTCGGCCGACGTCGCGGCCCACGACGAAGTCATGCCTTTGATCGCGGAGCACGCCTTGCACGGCCTCGGCATCGGCTATGTCGACGCGCATCTCCTGGCATCGGCGAAGCTGATGCCAGGCTCCCGAATTTGGACACGCGACAGACGCTTGGCTGCAGTGAGCGACCGGCTCGGGGTGTCGTACCGAGCGGTCCAGTAGGGCCGCAGCCCGGCGAGGCGTTTTCAGCGACGGGTGCCGAGGGGACCCACGAACGGGTTGGGCGCGCTCACGCTGCCATACGAATCGCTGTTCGAGCTGCCGAAACCGTCGCCCGTCGGGCCGCGCGGGTGGGTGGAATAGTCGGGCGGCACGTAGATCCCGGCCCGGCTCCGATAGCCGGGCTTCAGGTTGGCCGGGTTCCCGGGGGCAGCGCCGTCCTCGTAACGCCGCGTATCGACCTCCTCGATGGAATGGGACTTGGTCTTCGGAGGCTTCAGCTTGGTCCGATCGCCGACAGCCGGCTTTTCGTCGAAATAGTTTCGATAATCCGAGTACCGATCGGCTGCCAAAGCGCCGGTGACCGAACCCAAGAGCAGGACCACCGCAAACACCGTCTTCATCGCCCGATCCTCACGCATCTCACGCGACGCCAGCCGGCAGAGCCAAACGTTATGGCCGCCTGCCGTTCGATCGGAGTGTAGCGCCATCGCCCGAGCGCGCCGGTGACAGGTGGCACAAGCGAGGGACTTTTCGCGAATCGCCCTCCCGGCTCGGCGCTGCCGGGTCGCCGGCCGGGGGCCGCCATGGCCGCCCCGCCCCCGGATCGGCGCACATGTCCAAACCGTAATTTGACCGCCACGCCGGGGTCAGGCGCCGCCCGTTAGACCGATCCCATCGACCGCCGCGTCCACCGGCGTCGCCCCGATCCGTTCGAAGAGGTTGCGATCCCCATGACCGAGACCCGTCCCCAAAGCTCGCTGTCCGGCCGGACCTCGCGCCGTGCCCTCGCCTCGGTGGCTGCCGCCGCGCTGATCGCCGGCGGTGCCCTCGGCACCACCCTGCCTTCCGTGACCCCCGCCTACGCCCAGGCCCTGCCAAAGACCCCGATCGAGGCTCCGGAGCATCCGCCGGGTTCGTTCGCCGGCATCGTCAACAAGGTGAAGCCGGGCGTCGTCTCGGTGAAGGTCAAGCTCGACGACTCGGCAAGCAGCGACGACGAGGACGGTCCCGGCCAGGGCTCCGGCCAGGGCCAGAACCTCCAGAACGTGCCGCCGCAGCTGCGTGAGTTCTTCCGCCGGTTCGGCCAGAACGGTCCGGGCGGCGGCCAGCCCCAGCCGCAGCAGCGCCAGGGCTCGCGCGGCGCGGTCGGCTCCGGCTTCATCATCTCGGCGGACGGCTACGTCGTGACCAACAACCACGTGGTCGATCACGCCAAGACCGTGCAGGTGACCCTCGACGACGGCCGTACCCTGGACGCGAAGGTGATCGGCAAGGATGCCAAGACCGACGTCGCGCTCCTGAAGATCAACGAGGGCTCGAACTTCCCCTACGTCCAGTTCGGCAAGACCGCCCCGCAGGTCGGCGACTGGGTGGTGGCGATCGGCAACCCGTTCGGCCTCGGCGGCACCGTCACGGCCGGCATCGTCTCGGCCCGCGGCCGCGACATCGGTGCGGGGCCCTATGACGACTTCCTGCAGATCGATGCCCCGATCAACAAGGGCAATTCCGGCGGCCCGACCTTCAACGTCAACGGCGAGGTGGTCGGCGTGAACACCGCCATCGCGTCCCCGTCGGGCGGCAGCGTCGGCTTGGCCTTCGCGATCCCGGCCGAGACCGTGCAGGCGGTGGTCGAGCAGCTCCGCACCGACGGCAAGGTCGCCCGCGGCTACCTCGGCGTGCAGATCCAGCCGGTGACGCAGGACATCGCCGACGGGCTCGGCCTCGACAAGGCGAAGGGCGCCCTCGTGGACCATGCCGAGAACGGCACCCCGGCGGCCCAGGCCGGGCTGAAGGCCGGCGACGTGATCGAGAAGGTCAACGGCGACACGGTGGACAGCGCCCGGGAGCTCTCGCGCCGGATCGCCGGCATGAAGCCCGGCGCCAAGGTCGAGCTGAGCTACCTCCGGGGCGGCAAGACCGACACCGCGACGGTGACGCTCGGCGCCATGCCCACCGACGGCACCAAGGTCGCCGCCCGCGAGGACGATTCGGGCAACGGCCAGCCGCGGCTCGGCCTCAACCTCGCGCCGGCCGCCGATGTCGGCCTATCCGAGCAGGGCGTCGCCGTCGTGCAGGTCGATCCCGACGGTCCCGCCGCCGCCAAGGGCATCGAGGCCGGCGACGTGATCCTGGACGTGGGTGGCCAGAGCGTGACCCGCCCCTCCGACGTCGCCGCGCAGATCCGCACGGCGGAGTCGAGCGGCCGCAAGGCGGTGCTGATGCGGGTGAAGAGCAGCAAGGGCCAGACCCGCTTCGTGGCGGTGTCCCTGAGCAAGAAGGCCGGCTGACGCCGGTTCAGACTCGGCGCGGGGTATCTTCTACCCCCGCGCCGCTTCATGGGTTTTCCACACTGATGCCGGCCTCACAGGTCGGCATTTTTTGTTTCGCCCGCTTTGAGAAGACGGCTGAATTCGCAACCCTGCAACTCAATTTATCCTGAGGGATCAAAGCGACGGGGCCACCGCCAAACCTCGCTCACAAGGTTATTTAAATATTTTTTACAGTAGTTGTTTAGAGAAAAGGTCGCGTACATGCAAATTCATTTATGTTGTCTTTCACCGTGAGAATCGCAATCAAGATCATCGGAAAATACGTTGATTTATATTCTGAAAATAGCTGGAACCGATTTATACGCCAC
>NZ_VRVG01000198.1:0-6481 GCF_008040085.1 Methylobacterium sp. WL7
GGTCAACACGGGGTTGTGGGTGGCGCTCGGCTTCCATCGCCGCGGGCGCGCTCAACGATACCTCTTGCTTGGCTGAAGGCGGTGTCCGGGTCGAGGGTGGTGGTGTCCAGTCGGACCGCGTCGTCGGCCATGCGCAGCGGCGCGGCGGCCCGGGAGGCGTCGCGGGCGTCGCGGGCCTCGATGTCGGACAGGATTGCCGCGAAGGTCGCGGATTCGCCGCGTCCGCTGAGTTCGAGGTGGCGGCGTCGGGCGCGCTCCTCGGAGGAGGCCGTGATGAACAGCTTCACGCTGGCATCGGGGCACACCACCGTGCCGATGTCGCGCCCGTCCAGCACGGCGCCCTGGGGATCGGCCGCGAAGCGGCGTTGCCAGGCCAAAAGCGCGGCGCGAACTTCCGGCACCGCCGAGATCCGCGAGGCCGCCTCGCCCATGGCGCGGTCGCGCAGGCGCGGGTCGTCCAACCTGTCGGCGTCGAGGGCGTGGGCCGCCCGGGACGCGGCCTCCGAATCGTCCAGGGACAGGCCGGCATCGATCATGGCCAGCGCCACGGCGCGGTAGAGGAGCCCGGTGTCGAGGTGCGGAAGCCGGTAATGGTCGGCCAGCCGCTTGGCGAGCGTCCCCTTGCCCGAGGCGGCCGGGCCGTCGATCGCGATGACGAGCGGCATGATGTCAGGCCCCGATCCGGCCGCCGAGGGCCTGCATGGACGGCAGAAAGCTCGGGAAGCTCGTGGCGATCATCGCGCCATCGTCGACCGAGACCGGCGCCTTCGTAGCGAGCCCCATCACCAGGAACGCCATGGCGATCCGGTGATCGAGGTGGGTCGCCACCGTGCCGCCGCCGGGCGCTGCCGTGCCGTCGCCTTCGACGACCAGGTCGTCAACTTCCACGCTGTGGCGGACGCCGTTGGCGGCGAGGCCCGCGGCAACGGCGGCGAGGCGGTCGGATTCCTTGACGCGCAATTCGTGCAGGCCGTTCATCCGGGTGCGGCCTTCGGCGAAGCTCGCTGCCACCGCCAGCACCGGGTACTCGTCGATCATCGCGGGCGCGCGCTCGGCCGGGACGTCGACGCCTGTAAGGCGGCTCGCGCGCACGCGCAGGTCGGCGACGGTCTCGCCGCCCTCCTCCCGCTCGGCGACGCGCTCGATCTGCGCGCCCATCTCCAGCAGGGTGGTGATCAGCCCGGTCCGCAGCGGGTTCATCATCACGCCCTCGATCACCACGTCGGAGCCCGGCACGATCAGGGCCGCCACCAGGGGGAACGCCGCCGAGGACGGATCGGCCGGGACCACCACGTCGGTCCCGCGCAGGGTCGGCTGCCCGGTGAGCGACACCTTGCGGCCGTGGCCGTCGGGGCCGTGCGGCTCGACGCGGACCTGGGCGCCGAACAGGCGCAGCATCCGCTCGGTGTGGTCGCGGGTGGCGGCCGCCTCGATTACCGTGGTGGTGCCGGGGGCGTTCAGGCCGGCGAGCAGCACCGCGGACTTGATCTGCGCCGAGGCGGCCGGGGTCTCGTAGGTGATCGGGATCGCCTCGTTGAGGCCGCGCAGGGTCAGCGGCACGCGCCCGCCCTCGGCCTCGGACAGGACCTGCGCGCCCATGCGGGTCAGCGGATCGAGGATGCGGCGCATCGGGCGCGAGCGGAGGGAGGCGTCGCCGTCGAAGGTCGCGGTGACCGGCTGGCCGCCCACCACGCCCATCATCAGCCGCGAGCCGGTGCCGGCGTTGCCGAAATCGAGCACGTCGGCCGGGTCCGTGAGGCCGCCGATGCCGACGCCGCGCACGATCCAGCGCCCTTCGCCGAGACGCTCGATCTTGGCGCCCAGCGCCTTCGCGGCGGCGGCGGTGCGCAGCACGTCGTCACCTTCGAGCAGGCCCTCGACCCGGGTCTCGCCCTGGCTCAGCAGCCCGAGGATCATGGCCCGGTGGGAGATCGACTTGTCGCCCGGGGGGCGCAGGCGCCCCTTGAGCGGGCTGCCCGGTGCGGCGGTGAGGGGCTGGGGAGGCGAGTCGTGCGACACGGGGGATCCGTTCGGGAATCTCTGGGTGGGACGGGATCCGGCGCGTCGCGCGGGGGCGCCGCGGAGCTGCAATCGGACCGTGAACTGGCGGCGCGGTTAACACGCGCACCGGCCCGCGTCATCCGGCGGGCCCGGTCGGCGGCGCTTCGGATCCGGCCGGTGGCGGGTCGATCGACAACGGTCTGGGACAGCGACCATCGGGCCCGTCTTCCGATCGTCGGCCGCGATCGCGAGATTGACGAAGAAATCTGACCCGTTCCGGCACCCAGACTTCGAAGAGTTGACGAAGAGTCCGCGGAGGGTCCGAGCGGGTCGGCGTTTCGACGAAGAATCCCGAAAAAGGGGGTTGAGTCCGCGGAAAGAGCCGCCTATAGAACCGGCCTCGCCGGACGCCAGCCGGTCGGCGAGACCCTGCGGGACCCAAACCGCGGCGGACAAGTGGGGCCTTAGCTCAGCTGGGAGAGCGCTTCCATGGCATGGAAGAGGTCATCGGTTCGATCCCGTTAGGCTCCACCATTCTTTCTTCAGCGTGACGCCGCCGGTTCAGGCCGGCTCCGCTGGGCGATCTGACAATACCTTATCCAGAGAACGACCGGCTCACCGGGTCAGGTGCCCGAGCGGCAACGCCGTCGTGTACTTCACCTGACCCAGCGCGAAGCTGGAGCGGATGTTGGCCACGCCCGGAATGCGGGTGAGGTGGTCCAGCACCAGGCGCTGGTACTGGCCGAGATCCTCCACCACCACCCGCAGCATGTAGTCGGCCTCGCCGCTCATCAGGTAGCATTCCATCACCTCGGGGCGGCTGCGGACCGCCTCGTCGAAGGCCTGGAGGGCCGCCTGGGTCTGCTTTTCCAGGGAGACGTGGACGAAGACGTTCACGGCGAGGCCGAGGCTCATCGGGTCGACCACCGCGACGCAGCCCCGGATGATCCCGGCCTCCTTCAGGTCGTTGACCCGGCGCCAGCACGGCGAGGTCGAGAGCCCGACCTGCTCGGCGAGGTCGGCGATGCTGATCTCGCTGTCCTGCTGCAGATGTTCGAGGATGCGCAAGGAGGCGGCGTCGAGATGGGCCGGTCGGGAGACCATTTTTTCGCTCTCCGGTTTGCCGTGGGCATGACGATCGGTACGATCGACCGCCTCGACCCGCTGATTCGGCACAATATGCCAATCATCGGCCCTCGATAACAAAAATCCGGCACATCCCGCCGCCGCGAAGCCCGTATGCTCCGGGCAAAACCGGGAGCTCGCGCAGATGAACGCCATACCGCCGAGGACGACGATCGCGCGGTCCGCCGAGGTCGATCACGATCCGGCCGAGACCCAGGATTGGCTGGCCGCCCTCGAATCGCTGTTCCGCACCGAGGGCGCCGCCCGGGCGCGGTTCATCCTCGACCGGCTGGAGCGGCGCTCGAAGGAGATCGGCATCCTCGACGAGGCCCTGCCCTACTCGCCCTACCGCAACACCATCGCGCTGGAGAAGCAGCCGCGCTACCCGGGCGACCTCGACATCGAGGAGCGGCTCACCTCGATCATGCGCTGGAACGCGCTCGCCATGGTTGTGCGCGCCAACATGGCCTACGGCGAGCTCGGCGGCCACGTGGCGAGCTACGCCTCGGCGGCGGAGCTGTTCGAGGTCGGTTTCAACCACTTCTTCAAGGGCGGCCCGGATGGCGACCTCGTCTACTTCCAGCCGCACTCGGCGCCGGGCGTTTACGCCCGCGCCTTCCTGGAGGGGCGGCTCTCCGAGGAGCAGCTGAAGCATTACCGCCAGGAGATCGCCGGCGACGGCCTGTGCTCCTATCCGCATCCCTGGCTGATGCCGGATTTCTGGCAGGTCCCCACCGGCTCGATGGGCATCGGCCCGATCCACGCGGTCTACCAGGCGCGGTTCATGCGCTATCTCGGCCATCGCGGCCTGGCCGACACCTCGGCCCGGCACGTCTGGGGCGTGTTCGGCGACGGCGAGATGGACGAGCCGGAATCGATCGGCGGCCTGGCGCTCGCCGCCCGGGAGAAGCTCGACAACCTCACCTTCGTGATCAACTGCAACCTGCAGCGGCTGGACGGCCCGGTGCGCGGCAACGGCCAGATCATCCAGGAACTGGAGAGCCTGTTCCGGGGCGCGGGCTGGAACGTCATCAAGGTGCTGTGGGGCTCCGAGTGGGACGGGATCTTCGCCCGCGACACCAACCACGCCCTGCTGCGCCGCTTCGCCGACACCGTGGACGGCAAGTACCAGACGCTCGGCGCCAAGGACGGCGCCTACAACCTCGCCCACTTCTTCGGGGAGGACCCAGAGGTGCGCGAGCTCGTCGCCCACATGTCGGATGCCGACGTGGACAAGCTGAAGCGCGGCGGCCACGATTTCCGCAAGCTCTACGCCGCCTTCGCCGCCGCCAAGGCTACCAAGGGGCGGCCGACGGTGATCTTGGCCAAGACCAAGAAGGGCTACGGCATGGGCGGCGCGGGCGAGTCGCGCATGACCGCCCACCAGGCGAAGAAGCTCGACGTCGATGCGCTGCGCGCCTTCCGCGACCGCTTCGCCCTGCCGCTCTCCGACGCGCAGGTGGAAGGCCTGTCCTTCTACAAGCCGGCCGAGGACGGCGCCGAGATGCGCTACCTGCGCGAGCGCCGCGAGATGCTGGGCGGCGTCCTGCCGGCCCGCCGCCGCACGGCGCCGACCGTGACGGTGCCGCCGCTCTCGACCTATGCGGGCTTCGCCCTGGAGGCGGCCGGCAAGGAGATGTCGACCACCACGGCGGTGGTCCGGCTCTTCGGCAACCTGCTGAAGCACAAGGATCTCGGGCCGCGCGTCGTCCCGATCGTCGCCGACGAGGCGCGCACCTTCGGCATGGCCAACCTGTTCCGGCAGGTCGGGATCTACGCCCCCGAGGGGCAGCTCTACGAGCCGGAGGATGCCGGCTCGATGCTGTATTACCGCGAGGCGCGCGACGGGCAGCTCTTGGAGGAAGGCATCACCGAGGCCGGGGCGATCTCGTCCTGGACCGCGGCGGCCACGGCCTACAGCGTCCACGGCCTGTCGATGCTGCCGTTCTACATCTACTATTCGATGTTCGGCTTCCAGCGGGTCGGCGACCTGATCTGGGCGGCGGCCGACCAGCGCGCGCGCGGCTTCCTGATCGGCGCCACGGCGGGACGCACCACGCTCGGCGGCGAGGGCCTGCAGCACCAGGACGGGTCGAGCCACCTGGCCGCCGCAGCGATCCCGAACTGCCGGGCCTACGATCCGGCCTTCGCCTACGAGGTGGCGGTGATCGTCGATCGCGGCGCCCGAGCGATGATGGAAGAGGGCGAGGACGCCTTCTATTACCTCACCGCCATGAACGAGAACTACGCCCAGCCCTCCATGCCGGAGGGGTCCGAGGCCGGCATCCTGAAGGGGATGTACCGCCTGTCGGGGCCGGATTCGGGGCCTGCCGCGGTGCGGCTGCTCGGCTCGGGCGCGATTCTACCGGAGGTGATCGCAGCCGCCGGCCTGCTGGCGCAGGATTGGGGGATCGCCGCCGAGCTGTTCAGCGTCACCAGCTTCAGCGAGCTGGCGCGGGATGCGCGCGAGACTGAGCGCCGGGCGATGCTGCACCCGGAGGCCGAGGCGCCGGTGAGCCACGTGGCCGCCCTGCTGCCGGGCGCGACGCCGATCGTGGCGGCGACCGACTACGTCCGGGCCTACCCGCAGCTGATCGCCTCCTATGTCGGGGCCCGGTTCGTGACGCTGGGCACCGACGGGTTCGGCCGCAGCGACACCCGCAACGCCCTCCGCCGCTTCTTCGAGGTGGACCGGCAGCACGTGGTGGTGGCCGCCCTGCACGCGCTCGCCGAAGCCGGCACGGTGCCCCGCGCCACGGTCGCCGAGGCGATCCAGCGCTACGGCATCGACGCGGACACGCCGGCGCCCTGGACGATCTGAGGGGCTGCCCCCCGACCCGAGCAACTCCAACCCGCTCCCTCATCCTGAGGCGGCAGAGCGAAGCGGAGCCCTCGAAGGAGCCCTCCAGCCGGCCGCGCGATCCCTGGAGGCCTCCTTCGAGGCTGCTGCGCAGCACCTCAGGATGAGGTGGTGGGTGGGGGATCCACCGGAAGTCACCACGCCTCGGAAGGTCCGACTCCGGACCTCCGCCCCCCAAAAACCGTCCGCCCCAGACAAGCCACGGAAACCCGCCCGATGAGCGCCGCGCTGCAGATCGCCCTCCCGGATATCGGCGATTACCGGGACGTGCCGGTGATCGAACTCCTGGTGAAGCCGGGCGACCGCCTCGCCGTGGACGACCTGATCCTCAGCATCGAATCCGACAAGGCGACCATGGAGGTCCCCTCCCCGGTGGCCGGCACCGTGCGGGAGCTGCTGGTCGCGGTGGGCTCGAAGGTCTCGGAGGGCACGCCGATTCTTGTGGTCGAGCCTGCGGAGGGCGGCGAGGCGGCCGACGCGCCTCTCCCTCCCCCC
>NZ_VRVG01000199.1:0-6465 GCF_008040085.1 Methylobacterium sp. WL7
TCACGGGGCGGGTCCTTCGACGGGGCGGTTCTTCCGGACGCGGAGAGCGATCTGTTGCCGGGTGCCTAGACCCATGCGGGCGCCGCCGCAATGCGGCCTGCCGCCCACACGCCCGCCTCACAGGATGGCGTCGATGCCCTTCCGGTCAGCCAGGGCGAGCAGCTTCAGCGACGGCCCGCCGGGCTTCTTCTCGCCCCGCTCCCATTTGCTCACCAGCGCGGTGGTCACGTTGAGCGCCCTGGCGAAGATCGCCTGGCTCATTTGCGCGGTCTCGCGGATGGCCCGGATCGCCTCCGGCGCGAGGTCCTCGACCGGCGTCAGGCACGACACGTCGAACCGGCGCATCGTGGCCTTGTCGATGGCCCCGGCGGCATGGAGGTCCCGGGCCACCAGGTGGGCCGACCGGAGCGCGTCACTGCGGTAGGTCGTCTTCGGTTCGGTCGTCTTCGGTTCGGTCATCGTCGATTCGTCTCCAGCCGTGCGCGGCGGCGGATCGCGGTCAGCGTAACCCGTTCGATCCGGGCAGCGAAAGGTCTGGCACAGCAAGCCGCGCATCTTGCCGGAGGACAGCATGGCTCTTCGCAGTACGCTTCGCCCGCTCCTCGGGGCGGCCCTCGGGCTCGGGCTGGCCGGGGCGCTGCTCCTGCCCCGGCTTCCGGCCTTCGCCGAGGAGGCGCCGCGCCGCCTGCCGGAGGCCGCGACCCGCTCGACCGAAACGCCCGGCGCCCGGGTGGCGGTGTTCGCGGGCGGCTGCTTCTGGGGCGTGCAGGGGGTGTTCCAGCACGTGCGCGGGGTGCGCGGGGCGGTCTTGGGCTATGCCGGCGGCGCGGCCGCCGACGCCGACTACAAGGCCGTCAGCCGCGGCGGCACCGACCACGCCGAGGCGGTGGCGGTGACCTACGACCCGGCCGTGATCCGCTACGACGAGCTCCTGCGGATCTTCTTCTCGGTGGCGCTCGACCCGACGCAGGTGGACCGGCAGGGGCCCGATGCCGGGCGGCAGTACCGCTCGGCGCTGTTCCCGCAGGATGCCGAGCAGGCGCGGGTGGCGCGGGCCTACATCGCCCAGCTCGGCGCGGCGAACGCCTACGCCAAGCCCATCGCCACCCGGATCGAGCCCGGCGCGGCCTTCTACCCGGCGGAAGCCTACCACCAGGACTTCATGGCCCTGCACCCCGGCCACCCCTACATCGCAGCCAACGACGCGCCGAAGCTCGACGCGCTGAAGCAGCTGTTCCCGGAGCGGACGGCGCCGCAGCCGGCGCTGGTGAACCAGCCGCCGGCGTGAGGCCGACGCCCGTGCGGGCGCGACGACCGCGGGCCCGCACGGGCGGCAATCCTCCGCATCGTCCGGCCCCGAAAACGTAACCGCAGGCGCCTCTACCCGACGCACCGGCCGGCCCCGCCACCACGACCGCGTCGCCCAAAAATCCCACCCCCACGGCCTTCGTGCACGGCAGCTCGAACCCGGGGCCGGTTGACACCACCCCCGCCATCGCCAACACCTCGCGCCCGCCGCTTCCGGAGCGGCGAACCCGGGAAGACCTGTGACACGATGGCGGTGACGCGCACCTACCTCGACTTCGAGAAGCCGGTTGCCGAGCTGGAGGCCAAGCTCGAGGAATTGCGCGCGGTCGGCGAGCGCGACGGCGCGGTCTCGATCTCCGAAGAGGTCGGCCGGCTGGAGGCCAAGGCCGGCCAGGCCCTGGCCGAGATCTACGCGAGCCTCACGCCCTGGCAGAAGACCCAGGTCGCCCGCCATCCGCAGCGCCCGCATTTCGTGGATTACTGCGCCGGGCTGATCAGCGAGTTCACGCCGCTCGCCGGCGACCGCACCTTCGGCGAGGACGAGGCGATCCTGGGCGGCTTCGGCCGGTTCCGCGGGCGCCCGGTCTTGGTGCTCGGCCAGGAGAAGGGCGCCACCACGGAGGCGCGGCTGCGCCACAATTTCGGGATGGCCCGGCCCGAGGGCTACCGCAAGGCGGTGCGCCTGATGGAGACCGCCGACCGGTTCGGCCTGCCGGTGATCGCCTTCGTCGACACCGCCGGCGCCTATCCGGGCATCGAGGCCGAGGAGCGGGGCCAGGCCGAGGCCATCGCCCGCTCCACCGAGGCGTGCCTGGCGCTCGGCGTGCCCAACGTCGCCGTGGTGATCGGGGAGGGCGGCTCGGGCGGCGCCATCGCGCTCGCCACCGCCAACCGGGTGCTGATGCTGGAGCACGCGATCTACGGGGTGATCTCCCCCGAGGGCGCCGCCTCGATCCTGTGGCGCGACCAGGGCCGCGCCCACGAGGCCGCCACCGCCATGAAGATCACCGCGCAGGACCTGCTGCGCCTCGGCGTCATCGACGGCATCATCCCGGAGGCCACCGGCGGCGCCCACCGCGACCGCGAGGCGGCGATCCGCGGCGCTGGCGACGCCGTCGCGGACGCGCTCGCCCAGTTCGACGGCCTGAGCCCCGTGGAGATCCGCGACCGCCGGGCGGAAAAGTTCCTCGCCATCGGCCGGACGCTGTGAGCAGCCCAGGCGCGACGGGCGGCCTGCTGGGCGCCCTCGGGCGGCTCCTGGGGCGGCGCGACGCGCGCGAGCCGGGCGGGCACAACCACGTCTCGCTCGGCTGCAATTGCCAGATGGCGCACGTGCTCAAGACCCTGGACCTGCGCCACTGGTCCGGCCCGCTGGACTGGATCTTCTCCATGCCCGGCATGGTCCGGGATTGCCTGGACGACGACTTTGCCGCGCTCACCGACCGGGACCAGCTCGAGAGCATCCCGGAGGCGGAGCGCCGCGGCCCCGACATCTGGCGCGGCCGGCACCGGCTCTACCGGGAGCGGCACGGGCTCGAATGCGTGTTCAACCACCACGACCCGGCGGCGAACGCGGCCGATTACGCCTTCCTGGCCGAGGGCGTGCGCCGCCTGCGCGTCGCCCTCGACACCCCCGGCACCCAGAACCGGCTGTGGATGATGACCCACCTCCACACGCCCCGGGAGACGGTGGAGGCGATCGACGACCTTCTCGCGCGCCGGGCGAGCCGCAACCACCTGACCTTCCTGCAGCTCCGGCCGGACCATCCGGGCGTCGCGGTGGTGGAGGCGGCCGACCTGCGCCCGACCTTGCGCTGGCTGACGGTCCAGACCCGCTCGACCCCGGTCGGCCTGCGGCTGGCCGACCCGGCCGAGGACGCCGAGCTCGTGGAGATCATCCGCACCGAGGCGGCCCGGCCGCCGGAGGTGTTCGGGTGAGCTGTCTCATTGCTCCGGCTCACCCCCCGCGCATCCGCGCCGCCAGAAAATCCACCAGCACCCGCACCCGGGCCGGCAGGCCCACGCCGCCCACGAACACCGCGTGGATCGCCTCGCGGTCCTGCGGATTGAACGGCTCCAGCAAGGGCACCAGCCGGCCGGCCGCGAGGTCGTCGGCGATGTGGAAGGTCCCGACCCGGGTGATGCCGACGCCGCCGAGCGCCAGCTGCACCAGGGTCTCGCCGTTGTTGGCCGCGATGGTGCCGTGCACCGGCAGGACGAAATCGCGTCCGTCCTCGCGGAACGGCCAGCCGGGCTCGCTGCGGCGGAAGGTGAAATCCAGGCAGTTGTGGCCGGCGAGGTCGGCGGGCCGGCGCGGCGTCCCGGCCCGGGCGAGGTAGGCGGGGGCGGCCACCACGGTCCGGCCGGTCTCGCCGAGCCGCCGGGCGGTGAGCGGGCTGTCGGCCAGGGGCCCGAACCGGATGCCGATATCGGCCCGGCCGCCGAGCACGTCGGCGATCTCGTCGCTCAGGTCGATCTCGACCACGATGCCGGGATGCTCCGCCACGAAGGCCCCGAGCAGCGGCACGATCACCAGGCGGCCGTGGGCGGTGGCGGCGCTGACCCGGACCCGTCCGCGCGGAGAGCCCCGGTCGGACAAGGCCGTCTCGGTCTCGTCGAGGTCGGCCAGGATGCGCCGTGCCGCGCGCCCGTAGGTCTCGCCCTCCTGGGTCAGGCGCAGGGTTCGGGTGGTCCGGACCAGGAGTTGCACGCCGAGCCGCGCCTCGATCCGGGCGACGACCCGGCTCACGGCCGAAGGGGTCAGCCCGAGCCGGCGCGCCGCCGCCGACAGGCTGCCGGCCTCCGCCACCGCCACGAACACGGCCATGTCCCCGGCGCGGTCGACCCCGTCGCGCTGCATGCGTGACACCCCTGCACGGATCCCGATCCGCCGCGCCGGCCTAACGATCGGCCGGCGATTCGGCCATGTGCAGGCGCGGACCGGACGACCTCCGGCGAGGCACTCAGGCGGCGTCCGGGACGGGCGTGATGCGGGCGAGCTCGTCGCCGATGGCCGAGAGCAGCGTCTCGCTCTCGAACTGCATGTGCAGATTGAGCCAGAACTGGTGCGAGGTCCGGAACAGCCGGGCCAGCCGGAGCGCCGTATCGGTGCTGATGCCGATCTCCTCCTTCACGATCCGCTCGATCCGCGAGCGCGGCAGCCCCAGTGCGCGCGCGACGGCGCCGGCCGAGAGGCCGAAGGGGGCCATGAATTCCTCGCGCAGGATCTCGCCGGGGTGGACCGGCGGATGCGCATCGAACGCCTCCGCCCGGTCGAAGATCCGGCGCAGATCGGCGATGGTTTCGGCGCTGTGTGCCATGGGATGAATCTTGTCGTCGGTGGTCGTCATGACACCCTCGGGCAAGGCCGAATGCCTCAGTGATAGTCGGTGAACTCGACCCGGTCGGGACCGGAGGCGGTCCAGATGAAACAGATGCGGAATTGGTCGTTGACCGCGATAGCGTGCTGACCCACGCGATCCCTGCTCAACGGATGAAGCCTGGTCCCCGGTCGATCGTTGAGGTCGTCGAGCGACGTTGCGGCATTCAATGCGATGAGCTTGCGGCGTGTCGCTTTGAATAGGTCGGCCGGAAAACCTTTGGGGCAACGCCCGGCGAAAACAGCCTGTGTGAGCGCATCGTGAAAGCCCAGAATCATCGCACCGGCCCGGACCGCGATGACTGGTATCTGTACCACTGAGTGCAACAATCCGCAATCCTGTGGGTCGGTCGCATGCCCGGCCGCGCAAGCGGGTGACGGACCCGCTGATCGTCCCTCCCACTGGGATTTATGACTGAAACGCACAGATCTCGGTCCCGCCACTGGGCTACTCCCCTCACGCCGAATCCGCCACGTGCGTCTCCGGAACAACCGGAGCCTCCTCATGGCGATCAATCCTCCCCTGCTGGCCCTGGCGGTCGGCGCCTTCGGCATCGGCGTCACGGAGTTCACCCCGATGGGCATGCTGCCGCTCATGGCCGGGGATCTCGGCGTCTCGATTCCCGCCGCCGGCCTGGTGGTCAGCGCCTACGCGCTCGGCGTCCAGGTCGGGGCGCCGCTGATGACGCTGGCCGCGGCCCGGGTGCCCCGGCGCCGGCTGCTGGTCGGGCTGATGGCGATCTTCACGCTCGGCAACCTGCTCGCGGCCATCGCCGACAGCTATGCCATGCTGGTGGTCGCCCGGCTGGTCACCGCGCTGAACCACGGCGCGTTCTTCGGGATCGGCTCGGTGGTGGCCGCCGGGCTGGTGCCGCCGGAGCGCCGGGCCGCCGCGGTGGCGTCGATGTTCTCGGGGCTGACCGTCGCGACGATCGGCGGCGTGCCGCTCGCCGCCTGGGTCGGCAAGGTGCTCGGCTGGCGGGCGGCGTTCTGGGGCATCGCCATGATCGGCGCGGTCGCCATGCTGGCGCTGCGCCTGGCGCTGCCGGAGCTGCGGGTCGAGAGCCGGGATGACCTGCGGGCCGAGTTGCGTGCCCTCGGCCGCGGCCCGGTGCTCGCCGCGCTGGCGCTCACCATGGTGGGGTTCAGCGCGATGTTCACGCTGTTCACTTACATCGTGCCGATCCTGCGGATCGAGACCGGCGCAACGAGCCTGTTCGTCACCGCGATGCTGGTGCTGTTCGGGATCGGCCTCACGGCCGGCAACTGGCTGGGCGGTCGCCTCGCCGATCGCTCGGTGGACGGGACCATCCTCGGATCCCTGGCCGCCCAGATCGTCGTCCTCGCGCTGTTCGCCTGGGGCATGCGGGGAGAAGCATCGGCGGCGCTGCTGATCGTCGTGTGGGGGATCGCGAGCTTCGCCATCGTGCCCCCGCTGCAGATGCGGGTCATGGATGAGGCCGGCGCCGCGCCCAACCTCGCGGCGGCGATGAATATCGGTGCGTTCAACCTCGGCAACGCCATCGGGGCGGCGGTCGGCGGCGGCGTGATCGATGCCGGGCTCGGCTACGGGGCCGTGCCGCTCGCCGGCGCCGCCATGGCGGCGCTGGGCCTCGCCTTCCTGCTGTGGCTGCGCCGGGACGGACGGGTGCGGGCCGCCGCGGCGGCGCGCTGCGGATAAAGGATTCGGTCAGTCGGCCTTGGCTGCAAGAGCTTGAACCACCGCGCGTTCCCTCCCCCCTTTGCGGGGGAGGGTGGCCCCCGAAGGGGGTCGGGAG
>NZ_VRVG01000019.1:0-58483 GCF_008040085.1 Methylobacterium sp. WL7
GATGCGCCGGTCTGGTGGCTTGAGCGGCGTGCCCAGAACCCGATCCCATCTCGAACTCGGCCGTTAAACACGCCAGCGCCCATGGTACTGTGTCTCAAGGCACGGGAGAGTCGGTCGCCGCCAGACCCGCACATCGCAAACACACAGCGCACCCGCTCACATGAGCCCGCGCCATTCCCTCGACACGACCATCGCTACGGCCCCGGAGCGCGCCAACCAGCGCCAGCCAGCCCGGATCAGCCGCACAACCTTGGCGCGGGGTGGAGCAGCCCGGTAGCTCGTCAGGCTCATAACCTGAAGGTCACAGGTTCAAATCCTGTCCCCGCAACCAAATCCCTTCCGACCACCCGACCACCACCAAAAACCCGGCCCGCTCACGCGGACCGGGTTTTTCGTGTCTCAACACAGGATCTCGAAACCACTTCCGGAGGTCGCCTTGGTTCCAATGCCGGACTTCGCGCTTTTTTTCGGGGGAGGGGGGTCGGAACGCCGTTTGGGCTGTTCCGGTGTCAGACGGACACGGTCGCAATATTCCCGACTTGCAAGCGATCCAGATGATCGACGGCGCCCGGTCGTGCGTATCGATGCCGGCCTTACCCCACTGGCGCGCTGGCTCATCCGCGATACCGTGATTGTCGCGGCGCATATGCCATGATGCGACAAACTTCATCCCCGACCTAACCCTGAGCCGTTATTGGCCTGGGATCGCGAGACCGTTAAGGAGGGTCGGGGTACGCTGCAGGGCGTCTGGGGGGGAATGCGATGGATTTTGAAGCGAGCGGCACGGCCGACCGCCATCGGGGCTGACGAGCGCGCTTTGCGCCTCTCCGCTCGCCTCAACCGATCGCCCGTCTCCGGTGCGCGCCGTGCGCTGCCGACGCTGACGCTCGCCGCAGCCCTGTCCGTGCCGCTGGGCGCGCTGCTTGCGGAGCCGGCGCGCGCCTTCGACCTGTTCGGCCTGTTCGGCTCGGAGCCCGAGCCGCCGGCGCCCAGCGCGACGGCGTTGCCCTATGCGGTCCGCATCACGGGGACGGACGATTCCGACGTCCTCCAGGCGCTTCAGGACATTTCGACCCTGTATCGGCTGCGCCAGGATCCGCCGCCGGACGGGGAGGGGCTGCTGCGCCGGGCCGAGGTGGACCTGCCCAAGCTCGCCGACGTGCTCTCAGGCTACGGCTATTATCAAGGCACGGCCGCGATCCGGATCGACTCGGTTCCGGTGGCGGGGCAGGCCGGTCCCGCGGCCGCCGTGGGGGCCGCCGAACGGTGGCGCAACCGTGGCCTGGTGCCGGTGCGGATCGCGGTGGATCTCGGGCCGCTCTACACCTTGCGCCGGATCACGGTGCGGGATCGTGCGGGCCGACCGTTCCCTGAGGCGGTGCTACCACCGCGGATCACCCGGGTGGACGACGACGTTCCGGCCCGGTCGGCCACGGTGCTGGCCCGGGAGGCTCGGATCGTCGACCAGTTCCGGGCGCAGGGGCACCCCTTCGCCAAAGTGGTGGCGCGCGACCCGGTGGTGGACGACACCGCTCACGTCATGGATGTGACCTTCACGGTGGAGCCTGGCCCCGTCGCCGGGCTGGGGCCGGTGGCGGTCAGCGGTGCGCCAGGGATCGACCCGGCGACGATCCGGTCCTTCATCTATGCGGAGCCCGGGGACCCGTATTCGCCCCAGGCCGTGGCGGCGATCCGCCGATCGCTGACGCGCGTCGAGGCGATCGGCGCGGCGCGGATCCGCGAAGGTACGGCGCTCGACGCCGACGGAAACCTGCCGCTCTTCGCAGAACTGAGCGAACGCGAGCGCAATCTCGTCGGCGTCTCCGCGCGGTATTCCACCGTCGATGGGCCCGGCGTGCGCGCGTACTACGCCAACCGCAACCTGTTCGGCGGCGGCGAGACGTTCCGGCTCGATGCCGACATCTACTACCTCGGGTTGGGCAACGACCCGTTCGCAACCCAGCGCAAGATCGCCGGGATCGGCACCAACGGATTGGGCGGGCGCCTGTCGGCGACCTACGTTCAGCCTGCGCTCGGCGGCACCCGCAACGACTTCCTGGCCAACGCCTTCATCACCCGCGAGGTGCAGCAGAGCTACCTGGTCGATGGCGGCGGGGTCTCGGGCGCGATCCGGCATCGGTTCTCCGACACGTTCTCGGCGCAGATCGGGCTGGACGCGCAGGCCGGGCGCTCGAAGGACGCCCTCGGTACGGTCAATTACCGGCTGATCGGCGTGCCGGCCTCGGTGACCTACGATTCCACCGACAGCCTGCTCGATCCCACCGAGGGGTTCCGGGCGATCGCGTCGCTCGCCGCCTATCCCGGGGCGATCTCGTCGCCCGGGATCGTCGTCGCGAAGGCGCAGGGCTCGACCTATTATTCGCTGGACGACGAATCCCGCTACATTCTCGCCGGGCGGATCGGCTTCGGCTCGGTTTCGGGCGCGCCGCTCGGGGACATCCCGGACAATTTCCGGTTCTTCGCGGGCGGCGGCGGCTCGGTGCGCGGCTACCCGTACCGGACGCTCGGGCCGATCGGTCCGTTCAACTTGCCGATCGGCGGCCGCAGCCTGCTGGAGGCGTCGATCGAAGCGCGGATCAAGATCACCGACACGATCGGGGTGGTGCCGTTCTTCGATGCGGGCACCGCCTTCGCCTCGGCCCTGCCGGATTTCGATGAGAAGATCCGGAAATCGGTGGGCATCGGGCTGCGCTACTACACCGGCATCGGCCCGATCCGCGCCGATCTCGCTTTCCCGCTCGATCCCTACAAGGGCGGCCATGTCCGCCCGGCTGTTCTGTATCTCAGCCTGGGGCAGGCGTTCTGAATGGCAGATTTTTTTGGAGGTCGGGGCGGATCCGGACGCTCTCCCTCTCCCCTCTGCGGGGGAGGGTGGGCCGGCCGTCAGGCCGGGTCGGGAGAGGGACAGCGAGACGGCGCAGGATTTCACGCCCATCGCGTCATCTCCGGAGGCGTCGCTCCCCTTTCCCGCCCCCCTTCGGGGGCCACCTTCCCCCGCAAAAGGAGGAGGGGCGCCGCGCGGGTCCTGATCGCCCTGTGCCTGATTCTGGGATGCGCGATCTTCTCCGTCGCTCCGAACACGACCCACGCCGACGACGGCGAGAAAACCGTGCTCGGCGGGCTCCTGTCCCGGGCGCTCTCGACACCGTCGTCGCGCGTGGCGATCGGGGCGGTGGACGGGGCCCTGTCCTCGGACGCCACGATCCGCGACGTGGCGGTGAGCGACCGCGACGGCGTATGGCTCAAGCTCGACCGGGCCCGGATCGTCTGGCGGCGGCTGGCGCTGCTGTCGGGCCGGCTCGAGGTGGACAGCCTGGAGATCGGGCGGATCGAAGTGCTGCGCCGGCCGATTCCCGGCCCGACCCCGCCGGAGGCCAAGCCGGACGGCAAGCTGCTGCCGGACCTGCCCGTGAAGGTCGAGATCAAGGGCTTCAAGCTGGCCGAGCTGGTGCTGGGCGAGCCCGTGGCCGGTCAGCCGGCGCGGCTCTCGGCCGAGGGCAAGGCGCGGCTCGGGGCGGCAAGCGAGGGGCTCGATCTGCAGGCCCGGGCTCAGCGCCTGGACGCGGCCGGGCGCTTCCTGCTGTCGCTGGTCTACGTGCCGCAGGGCGACCGCCTGGAGCTGAAGGCCAACCTGGTCGAGCCGGCGGGCGGGCTGCTGTCCAAGGCGGCCAACGTCCCCGGCACGCCGCCGATCGATTTCGACCTCGTCGGCACCGGCACGCTGGATGCCTGGAACGCCCATCTCGATTTCACCGCCGGCCCGGATATCGGCGCCAAGGGCGGCGCCAAGATCTCCCGGATCGGTGCCGAGCGTCGGCTGGCCCTGGACCTCGCGGCCCGGATCGAGGGCCTCGTGCCGGGTCCGGCCGCATCGGTCTTCGCCGGCACGACCAAGCTCGACGGCGGCTTCGCCTTCGCGGATAGCGGCGCCTTCCGGATCGACCGGCTGGAGTTGACCTCGCGGACCGCGCGGCTCGCAGCCAGCGGCAGCCTGACCAAGGACCGGATCGCAGACCTGACGCTCCAGGCCCGCGCGCTGCCCACCGAGGGCGCGGTGACCAAGGCCGGCGAGGCCGAGATCGGCACGCTGGTTTTCGACGGCAGCGTGAAGGGGCCGCTCGCCGCGCCGACGGTGCGGGGGACCCTCGACGCGGCCGGCCTGCGCAGCCGGGATTCCAGCCTTGACCGGATCGAGGCGCGCCTCGGGGTCGATCCCCAGGGCGATCCGTCCGCCCAGCGTTTTTCCATCACGGCGGACGGCAAGGTCGACGGCCTGCGGTTGGCGGACCCGGCCCTGCGTCGCGCTCTCGGCAGCCGCGCGCAACTGACCCTGCGGGCGGCCTCCGGGCCGGACGGGGTGATCGACGTGTCGAGCCTCCGGATCGAATCCGACACCGCCAAGGCGAGCTACGCCGGACGGGTCGGACAGAACACGCTGACCGGCACCCTCGACGCCGCGCTGCCGGACCTGGCGGTGTTCTCCGGCCTCGCCGGGCGCGGGCTCGCCGGCAGCCTCGACGCCAAGGCACGCCTCACCGGCGATCCGGCCCGGAAGGCGCTGGCGGCCGACCTCACCGTCACCAGTGCTGGCCTCGCCACCGGCATCGCGGCGGCCGACCGGGCGCTCGGCCGCGCGCCGACGCTGCAGGGGCGGGTGTCGCAATCCTATGACGGCTACGGGTTCGAGCATCTGCGCCTGGAGGGCTCGGGCCTGACCGCCACCCTGCAGGGCGAGGCGACCTCGGCGACAGCCGATGTCACCGGCCGCATCGACCTCAAGAGCCTCGCCGACCTCGACGGGCGCCTGACCGGGCGCGCCGGCATCGACGCGCGCATGACCGGCTCCCTCGAGCATCCCCAGCTTGCCGCGACCGTCACGGCGCCGGCCGCGACCGCGGACGGCAAGCCGATCCGTGACTTGCGGGCCGAAGCCGTCCTCTCCGACGCCCTGCTTGCGCCGGACGGCACGCTCACGCTGTCCGGCGACGTCGCCGGCAAGGCGCTGCGCGGCGGCGCCCACGTGGCGAAGGCCGGGCCCGACTGGGTGCTCGACCGGCTCGACCTCAACCTCGGCTCGGTGGCCGTCTCGGGCAACGCCACCGTGGCGGCCGAGACCTGGCTGTCGGCCGGTACGCTATCCGTGAAGGCAGCCAATCTCGCCGACATCTCGCCGCTCGCCCCGGAGCCCGTGGCCGGGCAGCTCGACGCCACGGTCACCCTAGCCCGGGACGGCGGCCGTCAGGATGCCGCGATCCGGGCGACCGGCGCCGCCCTGCGCTACGGCGCCTACGGCCTCAACCGCCTCGATGCCGACCTGAAGGGCCGCGACCTGCGCGCCCACCCGGCACTCGACGGGCGCCTCGACGCCGACCGCCTCCTCGCCGCCGGCCAGCAGATCGACACGGTCCGGCTCGCCGCGCTCAGTAGCCCGGCGGGCAGCGACGTGACGCTCACCGCCAAGGCGCGCGGTTTCAACCTCGACGGCGCGGTCCGGGTCGTGCCGGACGACGACACCCGCATCGAGATCCAGCGCCTCTCGGCCGCCCGCGGCGGCGACCGCTTCGCCCTGACCGGGCCGGCCTCCGTCACTCTGCGTGACGGCGGCGCGGTGATCGAGGGGCTGTCGATCGCGGCGGGCACCGGCCGGGTCACGGTCTCGGGCCGGGCCGGCAAGGACCTCGACCTGAAGGTGGCGATCCGCGCGCTGCCACTGGCGCTGGCCCGGATCGCCGCGCCCGATCTCGCCCTCTCCGGCACGGTGGACGGCGATGCGGACCTGCACGGCCCCGCGGGGCGTCCGGAGGGCCATTACGCGCTCACCGTCTCGAAACTCGTGGCACCCCAGACCCGTCAGGCCGGCCTGCCGCCGGTGGATGCCAGCGCCAAGGGAGCCCTATCGGACGGGCAGGCCAGCCTCGACGGCCGGGTCACGGCCGGGCGCGGCGTCGCCCTGACGGTGGCGGGCTCGCTGCCCGTCGAGGCCGGAGGCCCGCTCAACCTGCGCGCCCGCGGCACCCTCGACGCGTCCCTCGCCAACACGTTGCTGAGCACCGGCGGGCAGAGCGTCACCGGGCGGGTCGCCATCGACGGTGGCGTCACCGGCACCCTGGCGGCGCCCAAGGCCCAGGGTTCGGCGGTGCTGAGCGGCGGCAGCTTCACCGACCCGGTCAACGGCATCCGGCTGACCGCGATCGACGGGCGCGTGACCGGCCGCGGCGACAGCCTCGTGGTCGAGAGCCTCACGGCGTCCGCCCGGAACGGCGGCCGCCTCTCGGTCACAGGGCGGGTCGCCCTGGAGCCGGATTTCCCCGGGCAGTTCCATGTCACCGCCGACAAGGCGGAGCTGGTCTCCAGCCCGCTGATGAATGCGGTGTCGAGCGTCGATCTCACCCTGGCCGGCCCGCTGGCCCGGACGCCGCGGATCGCCGGCCGGGTCGACATCGTGTCGATCGACGTGGCCGTGCCCGATCGGCTGCCCTCAACGGTGAAGCCCCTGCCGGGCGTGCGCCACGTCAACACGCCGCCCGACGTCCGGGCGCGGCTGGCGCTGCGGGCCGACCGCAAGGCGGCAGTCACACCCGGCAAACGGCAGAAGAAACCCGCCGTACCGTTCGACGCCACCCTCGACGTGCGCATCGAGGCTCCGAGCCGGATCTTCGTGCGCGGGCGCGGCATCGATGCCGAACTCGGCGGATCGCTCCGAGTCACCGGAACGTCGCGGGCGCCGAACGCGGTCGGCGGCTTCGGCATGCGCCGCGGGGTGTTCCAGCTGGTCGGGCAGCGTCTCGATTTCAGCCGCGGCAACCTGACCTTCGCGGGCAGCCTGACCACGCCGGAACTCGATTTCGCCGCCGAGACCAAGGCCGGCGACGTCACCGCCCGGGTCGCGGTGAGCGGCTATGCGGACGCACCGCAATTCAGCCTGACCTCCGATCCGGTGCTGCCCCAGGACGAGATCCTGTCACGCCTGCTGTTCAAGAAGGCCGCGGGAGGCCTGTCGCCGTTCCAGGCGCTGCAGCTGGCACAGGCCGTGGCGCAGCTCTCGGGCGGAGCCGCCGGGCCGGATGTGTTCGAGCAGGCCCGCAAGAGCCTCGGGCTCGACAGCCTCGACGTCTCCACGGGCGCCAGCGGCGCCTCGCGCTACATCTCGGACCGGGTCTCCGTCGGCGTGAAGGCCGGCGCCAAGCCCGCCGACACCGCCGTCGGCGTCGATTTCGATGTCACCCGCCGGATCAAGCTCAAGGGCGAGGCGGGAAGCGACGGGCGCACCAGTTTGGGCGTGGGTGCGGAGTACGAGTGGTAGGGACGGGGGCTTTCTCCTCGCGCTCGCGGATTTGACTGTCGAGACCTGACACCCTCGCTTCCTCCCCCCTCTGCGGTGGAGGGGGAATGCGCATAGACCGTTCGACCAATGATCAGGCTGCGCCCCATCAGGTGGCCGCGCAATTCTGTCTTCAAAACTTGCGTCGGCTTAAAGTGCTCGGCCGAAGATCCGTTGGCCGCGCGGGCCAAGTCTGCTTAGGTGTCGAAGCAAGCCGCGCGGTCAGCTGCGGTACGGGTGGGAAACACGAAGGGCGATGGACGAGCTGTTCGAGACGGATGACGATCCGGAGGTTCCGGAGGGCGGCTTCCTGCGGATGCTGCCGATCATCAACCGGCGCGGCCTCCACGCCCGCGCCTCGGCGAAGTTCGTGCAGACCGTGGAACGCTACGACGCCGTGGTGACCGTCACCCGGGCTGGCGAGACGGTGGGCGGGCGCTCGATCATGGGTCTGCTGACGCTCGGCGCCGCCATGGGCACCCGCATCGCCGTCACGGCGGTCGGCCCCGATGCGCAGACCTGCCTCGACGGCATCGAGGCCCTGCTGGCGAACCGGTTCGGCGAGGACGAGTAGGAGGCCGGCTCAGATCTCCCGGCCGGGCCACGTGCACAGATCCGAGACCGGGCAGCGCGGGCAGTCGGGCTTGCGGGCCGTGCAGGTGTCGCGCCCGTGCCGGAACAGCCAGACATGGGCGCCGTCCTTGAAGCGCTCCGGCACCGCGAGGGCGAGGCCGTCGGCCACCGCATCCACGGTGCCGCCGGAAGCCAGCGGGATCCGGTTCGAGACCCGGAACACATGGGTGTCCACGGCGATCACCGGCTCATGGAACGCGAAGTTCGCTGTCACCTCGGCGCTCTTGCGGCCGATGCCGGGCAGGAGGCGCATCTCTGCCGCACTGCGCGGCACCGTGCCGCCGTAGGTCTCGATCAGGGCTGCGGACAGCTTGACGATGTTACGTGCCTTCGAGGGCCCGAGCCCGACCGGCCGGATGATGTCGGTGATCTCCGCCTCGCCCAGCGCCCGCATCCCCGCCGGATCCTTGGCCCGGGCGAACAGCGCGTCGGCGATGCGCGCCACCGTCGGGCCGGTGGACTGGGCCGAGAGCAGCACGGTGACCAGTAGCCGGAACGGATCGGTGTCGTCGAACCCCGCCTTCGGGTCCGGATCGGCGCCTGCGAGGCGCCCCATCACGGCCTCGACCCGCTCGGCCGCCCCGGGGGATGCGGGCGCCGCTGGGGCCTTGGTCCGGCGGGGTTTGGGCCGGAGGCCGTGGAGTGTGTCGCGCGCCATGCGGACCAGCTAGGGTGGCGACGGCCGGCCCGACACGCGGCGGATTGACGGCCCCGCTCAGCCCCGCGCCCGGCGCCAGGCCACCGGGCCGGCGCCGAGGTTGAACAGACCGACCGCGATCGCATCGACCCGGCGCAGCAAGGCCCGCCGCAGCGCGCCGCCCCGGGCGGAGTTGCGGCCGGCCGCCCCGACCCGCGCGGGCTCGGCCGGTGCGGTGGCGGCCGGAACGCGATCATCGAAGACCGGGACGGACACCGCCTGAGGCGCCCAGCCCGGGGGCCGTACGCCCAGGACGCTGTCCGCCGGGATCGTCCGCGTCCGGCGCGCACGCTCCACGGCCCGAACCGGCGCCGTGACCGCACCCGCGCTGCGGACCGGACGGCCGAGGGCCGCCAGGCGGGTGCGGATCGCGCGGTCCACCGCCTCGGCGGCCTCCAGCGGCGCAAGGGCGCCGGCCTGCACGTCCCGGCTCCAGGCCAGGGCGAGGCCGGGATGCGGCCGCTCCGACGCGGGCTCGCGCACCGCCGTCCCGGTGAGGCCGCCCTGTATCACGGTGAAGCGTTGCGCCATCGCCTGTCCCGATCCTTCGACCAACCGTCCCAGTCCGGGACGTAGGGGCGCCTCGGAAGCGCCGTTCGGGTCGATGGCTTCAAGGACGGTGCCGCCCGGCGGATCAGCCCCCCGGGATCGCCAGCGGGTTGTCGGTGAGCGCGGCGGCGTCGGGCGCGTCCACCCGCGGCCGGCCCAGGAACGCGTCCCAGAGCCGCTGGACGAAGGCCGGGTCGAGGTCGCGCAGGATCAGCACGAGCCGTGAGGTGTGGTCGGGGTCGGGCCAGGCCGGCAGGGTCAGGGGCGCGTGGAACACGTGCTGGACCCCGTGCACCACGATCGGGTGCTCCGGGTCGTCGGCCAGCGCCACGATGCCCTTGAGCCGGAGCAGCTTCGGGCCGTGGCCGGAGCGCAGCAGGTCCATGAACATCTCGAAGGCCGGGCGCGGCACCGGCGCAGCGCTGGTCAGGCATACCGCCTGGATCGCCGCATCGTGTCGGTTCACGTCGGCCTGGTGCGGGAGGTCCAGGGCCGCGTCGCCGAGCCAGGCACGCACGTCGGCGCCCTTGCCGTCGAGGCCGAACAGCCCGCCGAGCAGGTCCTCGGCCGACGCGTCCGGGGACAGGATCGGGGCTGCCGGGTTGAGGGCGGCGAGCCGCGCGCGGATCCCGGCGGTGTCGCCGGCGAGGTCCGCCTTGGTCAGGACGATGCGGTCGGCCACCGCGGCCTGCCGCACCGCCTCCGGGTGGGCGTCGAGGGAGGCGGCACCGGTCGCCGCATCCACCACCGTCACCACCGCCTGCAGGCGGTACCGGAGCACCATGTACGGGTGATAGATCAGCGCGTGCAGGATCGGCGCCGGGTCGGCCAGCCCGGTGGTCTCGATCACAACCCGGCGGAACGGCGTGATCCGGCCGTTGTCGCGCTTGCGCAGCAGGTCCTCGAGGGTGGCGATCAGGTCGCCCCGCACCGTGCAGCACAGGCAGCCGGCGCCGAGCAGGACCATGTCCTCGTCGATGGACTCGATCAGCAGGTGGTCGAGCCCGATCTCGCCGAACTCGTTGACGATCACCACGGTGTCGGCGAGCGCCGGATCGCGCAGCAGCCGGTTCAGCAGCGTGGTCTTGCCGGCTCCCAGGAAGCCGGTCAGCACGGTGAGCGGGATCGGCTCGGGGCGGAGCGGATCAGAGGCGGGCGAGGCGGTCAACGACATGGCCGCCGAGATGGGGGTTTTCGGGTCCGGAGGCAACGCGCCCGGGTGCGATGCCGGACTGACGCTACTCCTCGGCCGCCGCCTTCTTGCCCTGAGGCTTCTTCACCTCGGCCTTCCGGGCCTCGGGCTTGGCCGGCGCCTTGTGAGCGGCGGGCTTGGCGGCGGGCTTCGAGAGACCCTTGCCCGGCTTGGCCTCCGGCATGCCCGGGGTCTCGACGGACGTGTAGGCGCTGGCGTTGCGCGGCAGGCCGTGGGTTGGCTTCACGGCGACCTTCGAAGCCGGCCTGGCCGCGGCCTTGGCGGCGCTCGCCGCCTTGGCCTGCTCAAGCCGGGTCTCGCGAGCCTGCTTGGCGGCCTGCAGCGCGGCCTCGCGCTTGGCCTTGGCGGCTTCGAGCTTGGCGGCGCGCGTGTTGGCGGCGACCGCCTTCTGGGCGTTCTCCTGAGCCTCCAGGATCTGCTGGCCCTCGGCCGGATTGCGCCCGACCCAGACCGCGATCGGCTGGAGCGGGGCCCGCGGCGGCAGCGTCCGGGCACGCAATGCCGAGCTGGAGAAGGCCGCCATCGCCAGCGCCGGGGAATTGGCCGCCGAGCCGCCGATGAGCTGCGCCGCCGAGCCCGGGGCGCTGACCGCGCCGGCGCCGTCGTCGATCGCCGGGGGCTTCTTGCCGCCGCAGACGTAGGGGCGGATGTCCGGCGGCGCGCCGAGCGCGGAGGCCGGCAGGGCGTCGAGGGTCGGGCTGGTCCAGCCGGCGCTCTGGGTGAAGGCGTAGTCGAACAGGTCGGCGGCCTTCACGTCGCGCTCGCGGGGGCTCGGCTGGCCCATCACGATGGTGATGACCCGTCGGCCGTTGCGCGAGGCGGTCGCCACCACGTTGAACCCGCCCGAGCAGATGAAGCCGGTCTTCATGCCGTCGGCGCCGGGATAGCGCCCGAGCAGGCCGTTGTGGTTGGCCATGACGGCGCGGCCGAACTGGATCGCCGAGATCGAGAACAGGTCGTGGGAATCCGGGAAGTCGCGGATCAGCGCCCGGGCCAGCACCGCCATGTCGCGGGCCGAGGTCCACTGGCGCGGGTCGGGCAGGCCGTTGGGGTTGGTCCAGCGGCTGTCGCGCATGCCGATCCGCTGCGCGGTCTCGTTCATCTGGTCGGCGAAGCCCTCGACCGAACCGCCGAGCGTCTCGCCGATCGCGTAGGCCACGTCGTTGGCCGACTTGACCATGATGATCTTGAGGGCGTTGTCGAGGGTCAGCTGCGTGCCCGGCCTGAAGCCCATCTTGGAGGGCGGCTCGGAGGCCGCCGCCGCCGAGATCGTGATCATGGAATCGAGCGAGACCTTGCCCTGCCGCACCAGGTCCAGGGCGACATAGGTGGTCATCAGCTTGGTGATCGAGGCCGGGTACCAGGGATCGGTCGGGGCCTGCGAATAGATCACCTTGCCGGAATCGACATCGACCACGAGAATCGGGGCGGTGAACGCGCCGGCGGCCTGGATCCCGATCAGGCTCGTGCCGAGAAGACCCGTCAACGCCGCGAATCCGACGGTTACGCGCCGGAGGAGAGAAGAGGACATTCGAGCCCGACTCGTCAGAGGATCGCCAGGGTCGGCGCCGAGGCACCGGACGTCCGGCCGGCAGGCCGGGATTCGCGCGGCCCGGACCGTTGGGGGCGGTCGTCGTGCTGCATCACGGCATGAACGTCGCTACCGTGGCAAGAGCAAGGCGAGACGGATCCCGGGGTCTGCGCCGCGTGGTTGTCGGTGGTCTACGGGCCGCCCGCCGCTTATGTGCGGGATGGCGGTCGGGCGAAAAGAGTTCGGGAACAGCGGTGGCTTACGCGGTCAAGGAGATCTTCCACACCCTGCAGGGGGAGGGCGCCCAGGCGGGACGCGCCGCGGTGTTCTGCCGATTCGCCGGCTGCAATCTATGGTCGGGGCGCGAGGCCGACCGCGCGGCCGCTGCCTGCCGGTTCTGCGACACCGACTTCGTCGGCCTGGACGGGGAGGGCGGCGGACGCTTCGCCGACGCGGCGGCGTTGGCCGGCGCCATCGCGCGGACCTGGTCCGGGGGTCCGGAGAGTCGCTACGTCGTGTTCACCGGCGGCGAGCCGCTGCTCCAGCTCGACACGCCCCTGATCGAGGCTGTGCATGCCGAAGGCTTCGAGATCGCCATCGAGACCAACGGCACGCTGCCTGCCCCCCCGGGGATCGACTGGATCTGCGTCAGCCCCAAGGGCGGCAATCCCC
The DNA here is from genome assembly GCF_008040085.1 of Methylobacterium sp. WL7. Lineage (NCBI taxonomy): Bacteria > Pseudomonadati > Pseudomonadota > Alphaproteobacteria > Hyphomicrobiales > Methylobacteriaceae > Methylobacterium > Methylobacterium sp. WL7. The sequence goes on from NZ_VRVG01000019.1 coordinate 12,638, forward strand.
TGGCGCAGAAAACAGGGCACGAATTGAAGCTCGTCTATCCCCAGGCCGACGCCGACCCGGCGGATTTCGTCGGCCTCGCCTTCCGGCACCGCTTCCTGCAGCCGATGGACGGCCCGGAGCAGCGCGCCAGCACCCAGGCCGCCATCGCGTATTGCCGGCAGGACGCCCGCTGGCGCCTGTCCTTGCAGACGCACAAGATCATCGGGATTCCGTAGGGGGTCGGACGCGCCTTGCCCCTCGGCGATCGGATCCCGCTGTCGCTGAACGGGATCATGGTCGCCCTCCGCGAGCCGGTGCCGGGCCCGGTGGCCGATGCCCTGTGCGGAGCGATTCGCACCGCGCTCAGCCCGTCACCCCTTGGAGGGGCCGCACCAGCCGGGGAGGTAGCCCGCGTCCTTGGACTTGGCCAGTGCCATCGCCTTCTCCAGCGCCTCGGAGAAGTCGGCCTCGATGCGCTTCTCCTTGATGTTGCGGCGGAGAAAGTCCGCCCACAGGAACTCGCTGAACGGCGTCGTGTCCTTGGCGAAGCCGCCGGCCCGGCGCAGCTCCCCCGCGAGGCTTCGGAACGGGTCGTCGACGAGGTCGCCGATCGCCTTCGGGATGGCCTTGAAATCCTGGCGGACGCCCGCGGCGTCGTAGGGATAGACCCAGGATTTGTGATCGCAGACCGTCCAGAACGCATCCTTCTTGAGGTGGTGCAGGTCGGCCAGCACCGTGACCAGCACGCTCTCCACGCCCTCTTCCTGCAGGGCCCGGGACAGATGGTGATGGTCCACCACGTAGTGGCGCTTCTTGGGGCCGAGCACGGTCGGGATCATGTGCGCCCCGAGGAAGGCCTTCTTCTTGTCGCCGTCGTAGCTGCGCCAGCGCCGCCGCTTCTCTTCGACCTCCCGGTAGCCCACCGTCATCTGCGTCGGGCGCAGATCGGCGATCGGGATCGGCTTGAGCAGCGGCTCGCGGATAGGCATGGCTCGGGCTTTCTGCGTTGTTCTGTCGCGCAGATCACACGGACGGACGGGGAGCGGAAGGGCGGCGCAGCCCGATCGCGCTCACGATTTGCCGAGCGGTCCGGCCCGCACGGCGTCCAGCACGAAGACCCGGATCGCCGAGGACAGGTTCTGGCCGCCGCGCCCGGCATCGATAGCCCCGACCAGTGCCTGGACCGACTGGTCGCGCGCCTCCGCAACCTCCCGCAACGCCACCCAGAACGGATCCTCCAGGGATACGCTGGTGCGGTGGCCGGCGATCACCACGGAGCGCTTGCTGATGCCCGCGCTCACGCCGCGCGGGCCGCACGTGAACCGGTCATACGGTCGCGTCCGGATCCGGCTCGTCGCGTTCGAGCCGGTGGCCTTCGTGGCGCTCGACCTCAAGGGCCTTGCGCCGCTGCTGCAGAGTCTTGGCCTTCTTCGGCCGCCCGAAGGCGATCCGGTTGTCCGCGGCCTTCGACTCCTCGGCCGCGCGGGCCTTTGCCTTGCGGACCTGGCGCAGGTTGATGATCTCGGCCACGGATCGCCTCCCGGTTCCCGCGGCCGGCGCAGGACAACCCGCACCGGCCAAGTCTCAAAAAAATCAATCGGCGCTGGGGGCCAGCATCGTCTCCGGCCGGACCACGCGCTCGAACTCCTCTTCGGTCACGTAGCCCAGGCGCAGCGCCTCCTCCTTGAGGGTGGTGCCGTTCTTGTGGGCGGTCTTGGCGATCTCGGCGGCCTTGTCGTAGCCGATCGAGGGGGCGAGCGCGGTCACCAGCATCAGCGAGCGGCTCATCAGGTCGGCGATCTTGTCCTCGTTGGCCTTGATGCCGACCACGCAATTGTCGGTGAAGCTCACCGCGGCGTCGGCGAGCAGCCGGATCGATTGCAGCACCGCGTTGGCGATCACCGGCTTGAACACGTTCAGCTCGAAATTACCCTGCGAGCCGGCGAAGCTCACCGTGGTGGCGTTGCCGACCACCTGGCAGCAGACCATGGTCAGCGCCTCGCACTGCGTCGGGTTGACCTTACCGGGCATGATGGAGGAGCCCGGCTCGTTCTCGGGCAGCGACAGCTCGCCGAGGCCCGAGCGCGGGCCGGAGCCGAGCAGGCGGATGTCCTGGGCGATCTTGAACAGGCCGGCGGCCAGCGCCGAGAGCGCTCCTTGCGTGAACACCAGAGCGTCGTGGGTCGCGAGCGCCTCGAACTTGTTGTCGGCGCTGGTGAATTGAAGGCCGGTCAGCGCCGCGACCTGGGCGGCGAATTTTTCCGCGAAGTCGGGATGCGCGTTGAGGCCGGTGCCGACCGCGGTGCCGCCCTGGGCGAGCGCCAGCACGCCCGGCAGCGTCGCGGCGACGCGCGAGCCGCCGAGCGCCACCTGGGCGGCGTAGCCCGAGAATTCCTGGCCCAGCGAGACCGGGGTCGCGTCCTGCAGGTGGGTCCGGCCGATCTTGACGATCGATTCGAACGCCTTGGCCTTGGCGTCCAGCGCCGTGTGCAGGTGGGTCAGCGCCGGCATCAGCCGGCCGCTGATCTCCCGGGCGACCGCGATGTGCATGGCGGTCGGGAAGGTGTCGTTGGAGGATTGGCCGCGGTTGACGTGGTCGTTCGGGTGGATCGGCGTCTTGCCGCCACGCTTACCCCCCAGGGCCTCGTTGGCGAGGCTGGCGATGACCTCGTTGGCGTTCATGTTCGACTGCGTGCCCGAGCCGGTCTGCCAGACCACGAGCGGGAACTCGTCGTCGTGTCGGCCGGCCACGACCTCGGCGGCGGCCGCCGCGATGGCGTCGGCGAGCTTGGGCTCCAGCGCGCCGAGATCCTTGTTCACCAGCGCGGCGGCCTGCTTCACCAGGCCCAGGGCGTGGACCAGCGGCGCCGGCATGCGCTCGGTGCCGATCTTGAAGTTCTGGATCGAGCGCTGGGTCTGCGCGCCCCAGTACCGGTGGGCCGGGACCTCGATCGGCCCGAAGGTGTCGGACTCGGTGCGGGTGGCGGTTCCGGTCTCGGTGGGCGACATCGTGGCCTCTACGTTTGGTGCAGTGCGGTGCCTACTTAAATGAGGCGCGGATGAATCGCGATGCCGGTTTTTCCCCGGCGCCGGACAAGCGCGGGGCTCTGTTCCCGCCGGATAGGGAGCCGATGAGCGCGACGATCGACCGAACCGACCGCGATCTGGCCGAGGGCGCGTCCGCGCGATTCCGCCCGCCCGTGCCGCGCCCGCTGCGCGAACCGCTGGGCCTGTTCGAGTTCCTCCGGGCCGCCCGCAAGAACCCGATCACCACCTGGATGGACGTGCACTTCAAGGAGCCGGTCGTGGCCGCCGAGGGCGCGATGGGCCGGATCACCGTGGTCAGCGATCCGTCTTTGATTCGCTACCTGTTGGTCGAGAACGTCGAGGGTTACCGCAAGGACGACCTGCAGCGGCGGGTGCTGGCGCCGGGCCTGGGCAACGGTCTGCTCAGCGCCGAGGGCGACGAGTGGCGGCTCCAGCGCCGGACGCTCGCCCCCATCTTCAACGCCCGCACGGTCCAGGGCTTCTCCGATGCGATGAACGCGGCGGGGGCCAAGCTGGGACGCCGCCTCGCCCGCCGGGGCGGCAAGAAGGTCGACGTGGCGCTGGAGATGACCCGCGTCACCCTCGACGTGCTGGAGCGGACGATCTTCACCCAAGGGCTGCCGGGCGATCCCGACGCCCTGGGCCGCGCGATCACGCGGTTCCTCGAGGCGGTGGGGCCGATCGACCCGCTCGACGTGTTCGGGGTGCCCGACTTCGTGCCGCGCATCGGCCGCCTGCGGGCGCGGCCGGCCGGGCGCTTCTTCGCCGAGGTGGTCGACGAACTGATCGCCCGTCGCAAGGCGGCGATGGCGCAGGGCGATGCGCCGCGCGACCTGCTGACCCTCCTGCTCGCCGCCCAGGACCCCGAGACCGGCAACGGGCTGTCAGACCTCGCCGTGAAGGCGAACATCGTCACCTTCATCGCGGCCGGCCACGAGACCACGGCCAACTCGCTGACTTGGGCACTCTACTGCCTGTCGCAGGATCCGGCCGCGCAGGCGCGGGTCGAGGCCGAGGTCGACGCCGCGGGCGCGGGCGACTTCGCCGTCGAGCAGTTGCCCTACACGCGGGCGGTGATCGAGGAGGCGATGCGCCTGTTCCCGCCGGTGCCGTTCCTCAGCCGGCAGGCGACCCGGGACGACCGGCTCGGCCGGATCAAGATCCCGCGCGGCTCGCTCGTGATGGTGGCGCCCTGGGTGCTCCACCGCCATCTGACCTTGTGGCAGGACCCGGAGGCTTTCATGCCGGAGCGGTTCCTGCCCGAGAACCGCGACGCGATCCCGCGCTTCGCCTACCTGCCCTTCGGGGCCGGCCCGCGGGTCTGCATCGGCCAGAGCTTTTCCATCCAGGAGGCGGTGATCGTGCTGGCCCATGTGGTCCGGGCGGTGCGCTTCCACCTTCCGGCGGACCACCCGCCGGTCAGCCCGCTCCACCGGGTGACGCTGCGGCCGGAGCATGGGTTGCGGATGGAGGCGGAGCTGCGGGGCTAAAGGCGGCAGGCACCAGCTCTCAGCGCGCGCCGGTCTCAATCACCTCGGCGCGCTTCGAGCCGGCGCGTGTTGCGATCGTAGATGCGCGCGGCCACGAAGAGGCCCCCGAGGCCGAGCACCGACATGGCGACGGCGATCATCAGGATCTGAAGGGCATAGCTCTGGGGCATCCAGCTACTCCTCGGCGCGCAGAAACACCCGAAGCGCGATCTGTCCGATCAGATGTAGGATGACGGACGCGAGCAGGAAAGCCCAGCCGTTGTTGGTGAACACATCCGCGGGATGCTGAACCAGCGGACTGATGAACGCCGTTCCGAGCGTGAGGATCGCCGTAGCGTTGAAGAAGGTCGCGATAAGCTTCACGCCTTCGTCGAAGCGTTTCGCGCGATGCTTGCGCTCCGCCGCCGACAGGATCGGCTGCACGACAGTCTCGTCCACCGATGAAGCCCTGGGCCGTTGATTCGGCCCGGAGAGTTCAGTTCTTCTTCCGGAACGCGTCTAGGCTCACCACCTCGGCGCTGCCCTCCTCGCCGTCCTTCTTGGCGGCGGGGCGGGGAGCCTTCTCGTCGGGCTTGTCGCCTTGCGCGGCGGGGGCCGGCAGGCCCTTCGGGGCGGCCGAGCCGATCGTCGCGAGCCCGGACCCCTTGGGCCGGACCTCACTGGGCTCGGAGCCCGCCCCGCGCGGGCCGGCCTTAGCCGGGGCGGCGTTGGCCTCCTCGGGCACTTCGCCGGCCTCGGTGAGGTCGAACTTCAGGCCGAACTGCACGGACGGGTCGAAGAAGCCCGACAGGGCGTCGAACGGCACCAGCAGCCGCTCCGGCACGCCCGAGAAGGACAGGCCGACCTCGAACGTGTGCTCGTGGACGCTGAGGTCCCAGAACTGGTGCTGCAGGACGATGGTCATGTCCTGCGGGTATTTCTCGCGCAGGGCCTGCGACATCCGCACGCCGGGCGCCTCAGTCCGGAACGAGACGTAGAAGTGATGGTCTCCCATCAGCCCGTCCCGGGCGGCATCGGTCAGCACCTTGCGGACGACGCCGCGGAGGGCGTCCTGCACCAGGAGATCGTAGCGAATCAGGTCGTCTGCCATCTGCGGTCGCGCTCTAGCCCGGTCTGCGCCCGGCGCCCCGCCGCGGATGGCCGGACCGAGGAAATGAGTGACGGCTTCTGGTGCCGGGCGCCTTCATGCCCCGCCTCTGCGGCGAGAACCGCGAGGACTTGAGACCGATCTTGGAGACCGCTTACGCGGCCCCCGCCACCGAAGCAAAAGTGTCGTTGGCAACTCTTGCAAAGGCCCGATAACGGCGGAACCATGCCGAACGAAAGATCAACCCTTACGCCGTCGTCGAACCTGCTTCGCCCCCGCCTGAGACCAGTCGAACTCCGTTGGCCTTGCGGCCATCGGTCCTGGGCTCAGGTGGAGGCGCCGGGTACCGCCCCCGGGTCCGATCGGTTTATTGCGAAGATCGTTTATCGCCATAGCCGGCCTCGCGACCGGCTCCCAAGATATAGAGGGGATCGGTCCGGTTTTGAAGCCCGATCGTGTCGCGCCACTGTCTCAGGGCGAACCTCTTGACCAGGCTGTTGCCGGAAGTGCGCAGTCGAGCGTCCCCGCGCCCGTGCTCGACCGGATCTGGGGGGTGATCTGGCGGCTCGCACTGCTGGTCGGCCTCGTGATCGTCTATCTCGGCGCCGCGAGCCTGCTCTCCCTGGTGACCGTCCGGGTCGGGTTCGACCTGTGGGCGGGGATCGATCCGTTCCTGCCGACCGAGCGCCGCCCGTTCCTCGGCGCCGTGGACCTCGCGCACCGCGCCTTCGCGGTCGATGCCCTGCGCCAGATCTACCTCGCCGCCCTGGTGCTGGGCGGGGCCTGGTGGCGCGACCCCGCGGGCTGGCGCCGCCGCCTCGCCCTCGACCGAGAGCGCCCGAACGGGATGCGGCCGGTCGTGCTGCTGGGACTCCTGCTGGTGTGGCCGGTGCTGCACATCGCCTGGGTCACAGGGACCGCCGAATTGTTCGGCGCGAGCTTCGGCCAGCGGGTGAGGCTGTCGCCGTTCATGAGCCAGAGCGCGGTCGCGGCCTGGCTGCTCTATCTCGCGGTGCTGGCGCCCGTGGCCGAGGAGTTGCTGCTGCGCGGGGAGGCCTTCGCCCGCGCCCGGGAGGCCCTGGGGCCGTTGGGCGCGGTGCTGGTCACGGCGGTGATCTTCGCGGCGGCGCATGTCTCGTCCTGGGGGCTCGCCCGGCCGGTCTCGCTGCTGCCGCTCGCGCTCGTGCTCGGCTGGCTGCGCTGGCGCACCGGCCGGCTGTGGCCCGGCATCGCGTTGCACGGCTGGTCGAACCTCGCCTTGGTGACATACGTGCTGTGGCCGGGGTAGCGCATCCGCCTGTAAAGGGGACGCTCGTCCCGCATCGAGACTCACACCCCCAATGCTCCTATACGGGGTTGGAACATGCCAGCCGCCATTCTGGTGCTCTGGAGTGCTCGATGGACGCTTATCACGACTTGCTGCGGCGCATCCTCGATGAGGGCGCCGTAAAGGACGACCGCACCGGCACCGGAACGCTCTCGGTGTTCGGCCACCAGATGCGCTTCGACCTGTCCGCGGGCTTTCCGCTGGTCACCACGAAGCGGCTGCACCTGCGTTCGATCATCCACGAGTTGCTCTGGTTCCTGGCCGGCGACACCAACGTGGCCGCCCTGCGGGCCAACGGCGTGACGATCTGGGACGAGTGGGCCGACGAGCACGGCGACCTCGGCCCGGTCTACGGCCGGCAATGGCGCTCCTGGGCCAAGCCCGATGGCGGCAGCGTCGACCAGATCGCTTGGCTGCTCGGCGAGATCCGGCGCAATCCCGATTCCCGCCGCCTGATCGTCTCGGCCTGGAACCCGGCGGACCTCGACCGGATGGCGCTCGCACCCTGCCACTGCTTGTTCCAGTTCTACGTGAGCGACGGCCGCCTATCCTGCCAGCTCTACCAGCGTTCGGCCGACGCCTTCCTGGGCGTGCCGTTCAACATCGCGAGCTACGCGCTCCTGACCCACATGATCGCCCAGGTAACTGGGCTCGCAGTTGGCGACTTCGTCCACACGTTCGGCGACGCGCATCTGTATATGAACCACCTGGAGCAGACACGGACCCTGTTGGACCGGGCGCCGCGCCCGCTGCCGCAGGTGCGCCTCAACCCGGAGGTTCGCGACCTGTTCGCCTTCCGGTACGAGGACATCGCCATCGAGAATTACGACCCGCACCCGGCCATCTCGGCCCCGGTGGCGGTATGAGCACGACCATTTCGCTGGTCGCGGCGCTCGCCCGCAACGGCGTGATCGGCCGCGACAACGGGCTCGCCTGGCACCTGTCCAGCGACCTAAAGCGGTTCAAGGCGCTGACCATGGGCAAGCCGATGCTGATGGGCCGGCGGACCTGGGCCTCGATCGGCCGTCCGCTTCCGGGCCGCCGCACCCTGGTGCTCACCCGGGATCCCAGCTTCCGCGCCGAGGGCGCCGAGGTCGTCCACGACTGGGACGCCGCCGTCGCGGCCGCTTCCGGCCCGGAGCTGATGGTGGTCGGCGGGGCCGAGATCTACGCCCTCGCCCTGCCGCATGCCGACCGGCTCCACTTCACCGAAGTCGAGGCCGAGCCGGAGGGGGACGTGCGCTTCCCCACGTTCGATCGGGTTGCGTTCCGCGAGACCTTCCGCGAGGCACACCCGGCCGGCCCGCGCGACGAGCACGCCTTCGCGTTCGTCGATTGGGCACGCATCCGCTGAGGCGCGCCGCCGCGGTTGTGTTCCGGCCTGTGCGTGCCCACCTGCCAGCCTTGACAGCGTGGGGCGCACACCCGCAGGTGCCTGTCGGGCGTGCGATCTCATGGGGCTCCTGGCCTCTCGAGAAGAGTCGCCCGCGCAGGCGTTTAGCCACCAAACCGACCCACCGGTCCCGCGAACGGGCCGGCGGGCGGGATGAGGTGGGCGAGCGTGGCCGTTCAGGCAGGGAGACGCGGTCCGGGGAGCACGCTCAGCGTGCGGACCGGGTGCGGGCAGGCAGGAGACGACGGCTAGGATGCTTTGGAGCAATCAGAGCGGCGGTGGCGGCGGCGGCCCGTGGGGTCGGCCCGGCGGCAACGGCGGCGGCCCATGGGGTAGCGGCGGCGGCGGCAAGACCCCGCCCAACCTTGAGGACCTGGTCCGGCGCGGGCAGGATCGCCTGCGCGGCCTGATCCCGGGCGGCGGCAACAGCGGCAACGGCTATGGCGGCGGAAGCCCGAGCGGCATCGGCGGCGGCCGCAGCGCCGCGGTGATCGCGGGGCTTGCGGTCGCGGTCTGGCTCGCTACCGGCTTCTACACCGTCTACCCGCGCCAGGTCGGCATCGAGACGATCTTCGGCCGCTACGTCGGCACCAAGGGCGAGGGCCTGCGCTACAACTTCCCCTATCCGATCGGCGGCGTGGTCAAGCCGGATGTCGGCTCGCAGAACTCGATCCAGATCGGTTTCCGCGCCGGGCCCGGGGGCCAGGGCCGCAACCGCGACGTGCCGGACGAGAGCCTGATCCTCACCGGCGACGAGAACATCGTCGACCTCGACTTCGAGGTGCAGTGGCGGATCAACCCGCTCAAGGCCTCCGACTTCGTGTTCAACCTCCAGAACCCCGAAGGCACCATCAAGGCGATCTCCGAGAGCGCGATGCGTGAGGTGATCGGCCGCCGCAACATCCAGGCGATCCTGACCAACGAGCAGTCGAGCATCGCCCAGGAGGTCAAGGAGATGGTCCAGAAGGCGCTGGACGAGTACGGCGCCGGCGTCCGCATCGAGGTGGTGCAGCTCGTCTCGGTGAACCCGCCGCCGGAAGTCCGTCCGGCCTTCATCGACGTGAACGCCGCCCAACAGGACGCCGACACGGCACAGAACGAGGCCAAGACCTACGCCAGCCGCGAAGTGCCGCAGGCGAGGGGCCGGGCGTCGCAGATCTTCCAGCAGGCCGAGGCCTACCGGACGAAGGCGACGGCCGACGCGACCGGCCAGGCCGCGCGCTTCAGTGAGGTCTACGCCTCCTACAAGGCCGCGCCGGCCATCAGCCGCGAGCGGCTCTTCCTGGAGACGATGGAGAAGGTTCTGGGCTCCGTGAACAAGGTGATCATCGACCAGAACGGCGCACAGCCGGGCTCGGGCGCCGCAGCGGGCGTCCTGCCGGTGTTGCCGCTCACCGAGTTCGGGGCCCGCGCCCAGTCCCCGGCCGCCACGGGAGCCGCCCGATGAAACAGGCTCTCCGCACCGGCCTGATCGCCATCGCGGCGATCGTCGCGATCGGGCTCTACGCCTCGATCTTCACCGTCGGCCAGATGCAGCAGGCCCTCGTCCTGCAGTTCGGCCGCGTCCGCGCCGTGCTCAACGCCACCGGCGAAGAGAAGCCCGGCCTCTACTTCAAGGTGCCGTTCGTCGAGAACGTCGTGATCTTCGATAAGCGCGTGCTCGACCTCGACCTGCCGGTGCAGACGGTGCTCACCGCCGACCGGCAGAACCTCGAGGTGGACGCCTTCGCGCGCTACCGCATCCTGGATCCGCTGCGCTTCTACCAGGCGGTGGGCAATATCGGGCTCGCCAACCAGCGCCTCGCCAGCTTCACCAATTCCGGCCTGCGCAACGTGCTCGCCCGCTCGACCCGCGACGCCATCGTCAAGACCGAGCGCGGCCAGTTGATGCACCAGATCCAGGAGGACGTGAACCGGCAGGCCAAGGCGCTCGGCATCGAGATCGTCGACCTGCGCATGACCCGGGTGGACCTTCCGGCGCAGAACTCGGCCGCCGTCTACAAGCGGATGAAGACCGAGCGTGAGCGCGAGGCCGCCGACATCCGCGCCAACGGCGACCAGAGCGCCGCCACAATCCGCGCCAAGGCCGACCGCGAGGTCACCGTGATCCTCGCGGAGGCGACGCAGAAGTCCGAGCAGCTGCGCGGCCAGGGCGACGCCGACAAGAACCGGATCCTCGCCGAGGCGTTCGGCAAGGACCCGGACTTCTTCAGCTTCTACCGCTCGATGCAGGCCTACGAGACCGGGCTGAAGGGCTCCGACACGCGGCTGGTGATCAGCCCCAGCTCGGACTTCTTCCGCTACTTCAGCGACCCTCAGGGTCGGGCGACGGCTTCGGCGCCGCGTACGCCCCGCGGGCCCACGGACCCGACCGCCTCGACGGGCGCGACGCGCTGACCGCTGGCGCCCCGGCGCCGGCGGACTACGATGCAAGAAAATGCGCGGGCTGCCGATCCCGGTCGGCGGCCCGCGAAACCGGAAACGCGTTCTTGAAGAGGTCGACCATGCACCCCGTCGCGAGCGCCCCCCGGGCGCCCTTCGGCCGCGCGCAGGCGCAGCCCCGTTCCCGCACACGCTCGTTCATGGCGGCGATCCTGGTCGGCGCCTCGTTCGCGACCGCGTCCCTGCCGGCCCCGGCCTTCGCCAAGGGTCCGGCCTCGCTGGCCGACCTCGCCGATCAGGTCACCGACGCGGTGGTCAACATCTCCGCCTCCACCACGGTCGATGCGCGCAGCAGCCGCACCATGCCGCAGCTGCCCCCGGGCACGCCCTTCGAGGACCTGTTCGAGGAGTTCTTCAACCGCCGCGGGGGCAAGGGCGGCGACAAGGGCGGCGAGCGGGGCGACAACGATTCGCCGCGCCAGCAGCGCAAGTCGAACTCCCTGGGCTCCGGCTTCATCATCGATACGTCCGGGATCGTGGTGACCAACAACCACGTCATCGGCGACGCCAACGACATCCAGGTGATCCTGCACGACGGCACCAAGCTGAAGGCCGAGATCATCGGCAAGGACTCGAAGATCGACCTGGCTGTGCTGCGGGTGAAGCCCACCGCCGAGCGTCCGCTGAAAGCCGTCCCGTTCGGGAACTCCGACACGATGCGCCCGGGCGACTGGGTGATCGCCATCGGCAACCCGTTCGGCCTCGGCGGCTCGGTCTCGGCCGGCATCGTCTCGGCGCGCGGCCGGAACATCGAGTCCGGCCCCTACGACAACTACATCCAGACCGACGCGGCCATCAACAAGGGCAATTCCGGCGGTCCGCTGTTCAACATGGACGGCGAGGTGATCGGCATCAACACGGCGATCCTGTCGCCCACCGGCGGCTCGGTGGGTATCGGCTTCGCGGTGCCGTCGGATACGGCCAAGCCCGTCATCGACCAGCTGCGCGACTTCGGCGAGGTCCGCCGCGGCTGGCTCGGCGTGCGCATCCAGAACGTCGACGACGCCACAGCGGAGGCGCTGAACCTCAAGGGCGGCGCGCGCGGCGCGCTGGTGGCCGGGGTCGACGAGAAGGGACCGGCCAAGACCGCCGGGATCGATGTCGGCGACGTCATCCTGAAGTTCAACGGCGCCCCGGTGAAGGCCTCGGGTGACCTGCCCCGGATCGTCGCCTCGACGCCCGTGGGCCAGAAGGTCGACGTGGTCGTCGTCCGCAAGGGCGAGGAGCTGACCAAGCCGGTCACGCTCGGCCGGCTCGAGGACACCGACAAGCCGCAGCTCGCCAACCTGCGCCAGCCCGAAGCCGAGAGCGCGACCCGTCAGGCGCTCGGCCTCAACCTCTCCGGCATCACCGACGAGCTGCGCAAGAAGTACTCCATCAAGGACACCGTGAAGGGCGTGGTCGTCACCCGGGTCGACCCGAACTCGACCGCCGCCGACAAGCGGATCCAGCCCGGCGAGGTGATCGTCGAGGTCGGCCAGGAAGCGGTCAACACCCCCGCCGAGGTGTCCAAGCGGGTCGAGGCCCTGAAGAAGGACGGGCGCAAGTCCGTGCTGCTGCTGGTGGCGAGCGCCACAGGCGACGTGCGCTTCGTGGCGATCGGGCTCGAATAAGTCGGTCCCTTATCGAGGGGCCTAGGGCCGCCGCTCCGGACGGATGCGGCGGCCTTTATTTTTGGGACAAGGCCAGGCGGCTCAGGGGGAGCCGCTACGCGGCAGTTTTGCGCTGGGTTCTAGGTCGCTTGCCGCGCTGACGCTGCATGCGCCTGGGAAAGGGCGTGGCGTTTCATGCGGCCCCGCCCCTTTCCCGGACAGGTGAAGCGAAGCGGAACCTGATCCGGGACCCGGTACGAAACGCGCCGCGAAGCGGCTCGACTCTGGGTGCCGTCGTCACGCTCGTCCGGATCCTCATCCACTGAACCTCACGCCACGAACTCGGCCGCAGCGTAGCCCTGCAGATACAGCAGCGCGGTGAGGTCGCCGTGCTCGATCCGGACCCGGGCGGCGGCGGCCACCGCGGGCTTGGCCCGGAAGGCCACGCCGAGGCCGGCTTCCGCCAACATGTCGAGGTCGTTGGCGCCGTCGCCGACCGCCAGGGTCTCGGCGGGGCCGAGCCCGAGGCCGTCGCGCAGCTCGATCAGCGTGGCGCGCTTCTCGGCCTTGCCGACGATCGGGTCTTCCACGGTGCCGGTGAGCCGTCCGTCCGCGACGCCGAGCACGTTGGCCCGGTGCTCCTCGAAACCGATCATCCCGGCAATCGGGCCGGTGAACAGGGTGAAGCCCCCGGAGACGAGGCAGGTCCGGGCGCCATGCGCTCGCATCGTCCGCACCAGCGTCGTCCCGCCCGGGGTGAGGCTGAGATGCTCGGCGATGAGCCCGTCCACCGCCGTGATCGGGATGTCCTTAAGCAGCGCCACGCGCTCGCGCAGCGCCGGCTCGAACGCGATCTCGCCGCGCATCGCCCGCTCGGTGATCGCCGCGACATGATCCTTGAGGCCCAGCGTCCCGGCGAGTTCGTCGATGCATTCCTGCTCGATCATGGTCGAATCCATGTCGGCCAGGAACAGGCGCTTGCGCCGATGCGCATCGACCGGCAACACCGCGAGGTCGATCGGCTCGCCGGAGAGCGCACTCCGCAGCCGCTCCGTGAGGGCACCGGCGTCGGCGGGATCGCCCGGCACCAGGATTTCGGCGGCGACCTCTCCGTGCAGGATCCGCGGCGGGTGCTCCGTCCCGAGCGCGGCGCGCGCCTCGGTCAGCACCGCGTCGGTGATGGACGGCCGAGCCGGGTTTGCTATCAGGACCGCGACCAGCATCGTGGAGGTTCGCCTTGCCAGACCGGATGGAGGCCGGGGGGCGCCCGGCGGCGATCCTCATCGCAGGGCCTACCGCGTCGGGCAAGTCGGCGCTGGCCGCCCGGCTGGCCGAGCGCCACGGCGGCGTCGTGATCAACACCGATTCCATGCAGGTCTACGGCGATCTGCGCCGCCTCACCGCCCGGCCCGACCCCGACGAGGAGGTCCGCGTGCCCCACCGGCTCTACGGCCATGTCGACGGAGCCGTGAACTACTCCGTGGGACAGTTTTCCCGGGACGTGACCGCACTGTTGGCGATGCTCGACGGCTGCCTGCCGGTCTTCGTCGGCGGCACAGGCCTGTATTTCCGGGCCCTGGAACAGGGCTTTTCGGAGTTGCCGCCGGTACCGGAGGCGGTGCGCGCGCAGGTGCGCCGCGAAGCCGAGGGCCGCCCGACCGAGGCGCTGCACGCCGACCTCGCCCGGCACGACCCCGCGGGCGCGCTGCGCCTGCGCCCGAGCGACCGCATGCGGGTGATGCGTGCCCTGGAGATATTCTTGGCCACCGGCCGGCCCATTGCGAGTTTCCATGGCGACCCGGTGCCCGGGCCCTTGGCCGGCCAGAACCTTCAAAGGTTATTCCTGGCTCCCGACCGCACGGTCCTGCGCACCCGCATCGACGCCCGCTTCCGGACGATGATCGCCGAAGGTGCGCTGGATGAGGTGTCCCGCCTGCGCGCCCGCGCGCTCGATCCGATGCTTCCGGTGATGCGCGCGCACGGCGTGCCGGGGCTGATCGCCCATCTCGACGGGGCAATGGATCTCGAGGACGCAATCGCACGCGGCCAGGCCGACACGCGGGCCTACGCCAAACGGCAGGTCACCTGGTTCCGCCACCAGATGGGAACCGGCTGGCGCTGGCTGGACCCGGAGGCGGCGGCCGAGCTGTGACGGATGCGCTGCGCTCACGCCTCCTGAAAGGCTCCGATGTGCGCGCATCGGCTCTCGCGCAGTGAGTCGCGCGCTCCTCTCCCCGTCCGCCCTTCCCATCCCGCGAAAAATCGGGAACGATCCCGTCGCTTTCCCACCCATGGACCGGTGCCTGTGAGCTTGGACGACCCATCGCCGCTCGCCCGCGCCACACCGGAGGGCGTCTGGCCGATCGATCCGGACCCGCGTCTCACGAGCCTCCCCGGCCGCCAAATCTGGCGCTTCGCCGGCGGGCGGCCGGTGGCGGCCGAGGTAGCGGGGGTCGCAATCGCCACCGGGGATGCCCGCATCGCCCATCTCGGCATCCGCCGGGATGCCGAAGGTCGGCCGTTCCCGGGCGCCTTCGCGTACGCCCCCGGCACCGGCGTGGCCCTGGGTCCGCCGGTCCCGGTACCGGCCCCGGAGATCCTCGACGTCGAGGCCGAGAGCGTCACCGAGGTGCCGCTGCCGAGCGGCGTGCCTCTTCTGATCCGGGCCGGGCATCCGGCGGCGCTCTACCTGTTCCAGGAGAATCTGGGCGCGTTCGAGGGCTGGGACGGAAGCAGGTTCGGCGGACTCGGACGGCTGCCCCCGGCTCCCGTAGGGTCGGGCCTGACGGCGAGCCGCCGGGGCATCGCCTATGCCACCGCCGACACGCTGGTCGGCGTGCGGCTGCCGCAGCTCGGGTCCCGCCTGGACCATGCCGAGGTCCGGATGCCGGGGCTGCGCTTCCTGTCGGCCCCGTGCTGGCGGGGCGGGGACATCCTTGCCCTGGGCGCGCGGCATGGACGCCTGAACCTGTGCCGCATGGCGGCCGCATCGACCGTCCTCACCGTGCGCGACCTCGACGCCCCCGCGCCGGATGCGGATTTCGCCGGCCCCTGGATGAACCGGCTCGGCGATTCGTTCTGGACGGGTCCGGATGGGTTCGTCGCCTGCCGGACGCTCGATGACGACACCCGGGTCTCGCCCTGGCCGGACAGCTTCGCGCCGGTGGTCGCCCAGGCCCCGTGGCGCGACCGCGCCGACCTGCACCATCAGCTCGGCATGATCGCGGGCCGCTACCACGTCGCCGCCCTGGCATCGGATCCCGGACTCCACGGGCTCGACGGGCCGCATCTCGCGGCCGGGGCTTGCACCTATGCCGGCGCGGAGCGGTTCGATGTGCCCTGGCAGGCTCCGGAGGAGACGCTCAACCTCGGCACCCATACCGGCAACCTGCTGGTGCCGCGCTTGGCGATGGCCCGCGACACAATCCTGCTCGCCCTCGACATTCCCGGCCCACGCGGGGGCTTCCTGCGCGGCGAGAGCCTGCCGGCGCCCGTGACCGGGCACGTGCTCCACCACGCCCATGGGGCCGGCCTGCGCCGGCTGCCGGTGGGTCTCGCGGTGTCGCGGATCGGCGACGCGCGGGCGCTGGTGCACGATGGCGTGCTCTACCTGTGGAGCCGGTCGGAATGCCGCTGCCACGCCCTGCGGCTGCGCGCTCCATGAGCCGGGCGCTCCTGCGGGCCTTGCTGATGCTCGCCCTCCTGCTCGGTGGGCGCGCGCTCGCCGATGCGCCGGTGCGGCAGGTCTTCCTGGTGCAGGATTCCGGCTGGATGGAGCCGTTCCTCACCGCCGAGGGCTCGCAGTTCCGGCCGCTGGTGGAGGCCCTGGTGGCAGCGGCCCGGGTCCCGGGGGCCGACCTCGCCGTGGCGACCTTCGACCAGGACGGGCAGGTCCCGGGCCGGCCCTCGCCGCGCATCCTGTACGAGGGCGCCTACGACGCCGCGCGGGTCCGGTCGGCGATCGCGGCGATCGACCTGCCGCGCAAGGCCGGCAGCGCCGCCTATGCCGACGCCGACTTCAACGGCGCGCTGCTCGGCGCGATCCGCACCGGCCTGCGCGGTCGGGATGGGGTGATCTGGATGATCACCAACAACAAGAACAGCCCGGGCAACAGCGCCGAGGTCGAGCGGAACACCGCCGCCTTCTACGCGGCGCTGCGCGGGTCGGACGCGATCAGCCGGATCGTCGCCTACCCGGTTCGGATGCCCCTGAAGGGTCGCAACTTCTCGGAGGGCGGCTTCGTCATCTACGGCATCGGCTACGGCGCGGCCGGCGGCCGGGCGCTCGAGGCCGCCTTGGCCGCACCCGGACTGAAGGCCCTGTTCAGCCATCCGCCGGTGAGCCTGAAGCCGGTGCTGACCGGCGGCCTGACGCTGCGCTTCGATCGCCTCGACGCCGGCGGGTTGCAGGCCGGGCTGGAAAACGGCGTGCTGGTGGTGCGCGGGGCCGACGCCTCGGCCGGGACGGTCCTGCGGCTCACCGCCCACCTGCGGAACGACCTCTATCCGCAGCGGGTCGCGGCGGCCCGGCTGGCGCTGCGCTGGAGCGAAGTGGGGGCCGGGCTGGCGCAGGCGGCGGTCTCGCCCGCCGACATCGCCGACCTGGCGCCGCAGGCGGAGAGCGGGCCGCTCGCCGTGGTGCTGACCCTGCCCCCGATCCCGCGTCCGGGCGGCCTCGCCGGGCTGGTGTCCGACGGCCGCACCGTGGATGGCACACTGACTCTGCGCCTCGCGGACTTGCGCCTGGCGCTGGATCCGGCCTTCCTGGAACGGGTGCGGCCGATCTTCGGCAGCGGATTGTTGTCCGGGGACAAGATGGGCGGGCCGGTTGGGGATGCGAGCGCCGTGGAGGGCCGGCTGCCTGGCCTGTTCCGCGATTATCGCGGCGTCTCGGAAGCCTCGGTGAGCCTGCCGGTGCGGATCGAGGCGGCGTTCTCGCCCTGGCCGCTCATCGCTGCCGCCTCCGGCGGGCTGGCGCTCGCCGCCGCCGCCGGCCTCGGGGCGGTGGCCGCCACCCGGACCCGGCCGCACACCGTGACGCTCGGCACTGCCCAGAAGCGGGTGAGCCTCAGGCCGTACCGGGCCCAGACGATCCGCGCCCCCGACGGCAGCCGCTGGCAGGTGCGGGCGGGCCTGTGGGGGCCGGCCCGCGCAACCCGTCTCCAGGAGCCCGGATCCGGCGCATGATGTTTTTGTACAGGGACGGCGCTGGGCCTGCCGGGATCGTCCGCGTCCAGGCGCGAACGGGCCAGGATTTCACCATTCCCGCCCCGCAGAACCCGGCGCCCCAGGCCGATCCGCTCCAGACCGCGCCGCCGCCGGCTCAATCCAGCACCCCGGCGAACCCGTTCAGCGGCCTCGAACGGGGGCCGACCACCACGGAGCTGGCGCTGGGCGCCGCCGCCTTATTGGTGCTGGCGGTGCTGTTCCTGTTCGTCCGACAGGGCGTGCGCGCCCACCTGATCAACCGCCGCGCGACGCTGGACGCCGCCAACGGCGCGAGCTGGATGCTGTTCTCCGCGCTGATGCTCACCGCGTCGATCCTGGTGAGCGCCACGGTCGGCCGGCTTTGGCAGGCCTGGGCGGGGCTGGCGGCCGGGTTCGCGCTCTGCATCGTGCTGTTTTGCGCCGCCCTGGTGCTGTTCCTGCGCGCACCCGACCGGAGGCGCTGAGATATGGCTGACACCCGGCCCGCTGCCGAGACCGAGACACTCCTGAAGGTCCGCCCCACCGTGTTCGTGGCGCTCGGCGGCACCGGCATGGAGGTGCTACTGCGCCTGCGCCGCCGGATCCTCCAGGCCGATTGGAACGGGACGCGGATCAGCGCCCTCGACCAGTTCCCGGCCGCATC
Organism: Methylobacterium sp. WL7; assembly: GCF_008040085.1. Lineage (NCBI taxonomy): Bacteria > Pseudomonadati > Pseudomonadota > Alphaproteobacteria > Hyphomicrobiales > Methylobacteriaceae > Methylobacterium > Methylobacterium sp. WL7. Next base: position 30,847 of record NZ_VRVG01000019.1, read on the forward strand.
CTTCCTGTACTTCGACACCGACACCCTGGAGGCCCGCGAGGCCGGCCGGGCGGCGGCCACCGATGCACTCTCGGCGAAGGTGGCGTTCCGCGAAGGCGAGACCCTGCAGAAGGCGGTCAACCTCGCCCGCTACCAGGCCGAGCGGCGCAGCTACCCGCACATCGATTCCTGGCTTCCCGCCCGGGACCTGTCGCGCATCGACGCCTCGAAGGGCGCCGGCCAGATCCGCGCGATCGCGCGGCTGCTGTTCTTCGACGAGGTGCGCAACTTCACCGACCGGCTCACCGCCAAGGCCGGCGCGGTGCTGGCCAACGTCTCGAACGAGGCGCAGCTGCGCGCGCTGGGCCTCGACACCTCCACGGACCTGCGCGTCGTCGTGGTGGCGTCGGTGGCCGGCGGAACCGGCTCCGGGGCGGTGATCGATGCCGGCTACGCGATCTCCTCGTTGGAGACGCCCAAGCGGCCCGACGCGGTCGACCTCTTCCTGGTCCTGCCCTCGGGCTATGTCGGGGCCAACAAGGACCGGGTCTTCGCCAACGGCGTCGCCACCCTGTCCGAACTCGAATACGCCATGCGCGGCAATCCCGAGCCGCCCTATGTCGAGAGCTGGGGCGACCACGCCCGGGTGGCGCGCGGGGTCGAGCGGCCGTTCAGCGACGTCTACCTGTTCGACACCCAGAACCTCGCCGACCAGCGCACCGGCGCGATCGGCGACCTCTACGACATGATGGCCGACGTGCTGTTCGAGGATTTCGGCAATTCCGAATTCTCAGGCCGCAAGCGCTCGACGGGGGTCAACCAGACGCAGCACAAGATGCGCAAATGGGCGCCGCCGAGCCCGGACCGCGCCGGCCGCGCCGCCCTGTTCTCGCTGAACTACTCGGCGCTCGGCCAAGCGGTGCTCGCCACCCGCGGCAGCCTCGAATTCGAGGAGCACGCCGCCCGGGCGGGCCTCGGCATGGTCGAGGCGTTCTTCGGCGTCGCCCGCGGGCAAGGGGAGCGTCTGGCGGAGCGTCACATCCCCACGGTGGAGGAGCGCGACCGCTTCGCCGCCGACCGGCTCGCCCTGCGCTTCTCCGCCTTCGAGGCGTTTCCGAAGGTGCTCCAGCCGGCCCCGCCCGGCATCCCCGAATACGACCTTGTCGGCACCCTGCTGCAGCGGGCGGACGGCTCCTCGATCCAGGAATCGGTGGCGCTGGGCGTCGAGGAGGCGGTGGACGCGATCAAGGCCGAGATCGCCAGCCCCCGGGACTGGGCGCCGAACCTGCGCAAGGCAGCCGAGCGCCTGCGCGACGACATCCTGGGCCGCACCGGCTCGGGCTCCGCCTACGGTCCCCGCGGCGCCGAAGTGCTGGACGTGCGCGCCAAGCTCGAGGCGGCCTGGCTCTCCGACCGGGACGGCGCTTTGCCGGCCGCGCTCTATCGCCTCCTCGACGACCAGGAACGTGGCGGCCTCGACTACGCCCGGGCGCTGATCGAGGGCGTGAAGGACCTGATCGAGGCCGATGGCGGCGCGCTCGCCCGGCTCACCGGCGCCGCAGACACCTACGCCCGCCTCGCCGACGAGATGCTGGCGGAGCACTTCTCCGCCTCGCTGAGTCGGCTCGACCAGGTCCGCCCCGGCCTGATCTTCTCGCACCGGCGTGACGCCGAGCGCTACCTGGAGCAGGCCCGGGAGGATCTGCGCGGCTCCTGCGTCCTGCGCATCCGGGCCGTGGCTGCCCGCGAGGGGGCCGAGCTGCTGCGCCGGGTCTCCGCCAGGCTCGGCGCCCGGACCGGGCGCGACCCGGAGACCGGCGTAGCCCGCTACGACGGCCTGCTCGGCGCCCTGAACCAGGGCCACGAGGATGTCGGCCGGCTGATGCGCGAGCTGCGCCTCGACATCGCCGAGATCCGCAACGCCATCGAGCGCCCGTCAGGCGGCACTTTCCTGGTCCTGCCCTCCGGCGACCTGCCGGACAAGATCGCGGTCGCCCCGGCCGAGCAGCTCGCCTGGGCGCGCGAGGCATTCCGCGCCTATGGCGGGTCGCGGGCGATCTTCGCACTGCTGCGCGAGGAGGAGACCCGGGCCGACCTGCTCAACGCCGTCCGCGAGATGGCCCGGCGCCGGCTCGGGCCGCACCGCGCCCGCATCCCGTCGGCGCTGGATGCGCTCCGCGAATTGCCGCCCGCAAAGCAGCGCGAGACCCTGGAACTGATGCTGCTGCGCTGCATGCCCTGGATCTACGCACGGTTCGACGCCTTCAGCCCGGGCGGCGACCAGTTCAAGACGATCCTGGCGGTGGAGGGCTCGCGTGCCTTCCAGGCGGAATTCGGCCCGATCCTGCGGGCGAGCCTGCCACCGGTGCTGGGCGCCGGAGAGATCGGCTTTCTCGAATCGAGCCAGCGGGGCCGCATCGTCTGCTACTGCGAGCTGTCGGGCGTACCGCTCGACGTGCTCGGTCCCCTACGCCGCGACTGGCGGACCGCCTACGCGCAGGAACTGGACCGCCTCGACGCGATCCCGCTCCACAACCACAAGGACTATCTCCGCTTCCCGGACCCGGTCGCCCCCTCGGCCGAGGAATCGGATGCCCTGCGCGAGACCCTGTCGCTGTTCCTGCGCGCGGTCTGCCTCGGCCTGCTCCAGCGCGCTCCGGAGACCGGGCTGTGGCGCTTCGCGTTCGAGCCGGGGGACTGGCGCAGCGTCGGGTCCGAGCGGACCCTCCGGCGCAAGCTGTTCGACCGGGTCCAGCGCGAGGCGATCGCGGCCCAGGTCGCTGAAGCCGAGGCGGCCCTGTCGCCGGTCCAGACTCTGGCCATGGCGGCCCTGTTCGCCTGGACTGCCAAGCGCGCCTACGCACCGCGGCGCGAGACGGTGAACTTCGACGCCGAGGCCCGGGTCGGCGGTGTCGGCAACGCGGTCGCGGTGTCGCTTGCTCTGCGCTGGCGCCAGGCTGCCATCGAGGCCGGCGGCCTACCGGGGGATCCGGACCGGCTGTCCGACGCGCTGCTCGCCCGGGTGGAGGACTGGACCAAACCGATCCCGGGCAGCCTCGCCGACGTGCCCCCCGAGGAGGCCAACCGCGACCCGGCCGACCCGCCGCTCCTACGGGCCGTGGACAAGCGCGTGATCGAGCCCTCAGCCTTCACCACGGAGGGCCTGATGCGGCTCGCCAACCCGGCCGCGTCCGTCCCGCCGCCACCGCCGCCGGCTGCTCTCTTCCACGTCTACCGGGACACGGTCGAAGGGCCGTTCCCGCTCGCCGAACTCGTCGCACAGGCGCGCGCCGGCACCCTGAGCGCAGCCACCCAGATCCACCCGCAGGGAGGCGCCTGGATCGCCGCCGCCGACCATCCGACACTCGCCCCGCTGCTGGCACCACCGCCTCCGCCGCCGCCAGCGCGCTGAGAGCGTTTTCGGTCAACGAGGGTGGTGGTCGAAGGATTCACACCAGCCACGCATCGCCACAACCTGCGCCCGGGCCGCCCGGATCGCCGAGCGGGCGAAGCGGCTATTCGCCGAAACGGGATCCGGCTCATCGCCGGCCAGCACCGTCCGGCTGAGCGCGGTGAGCGCGGGGTCGCCCCAGGCGTCGAGCAGGCTTCCGAACGCGGCGTGGCGGGCGGCGTCGAAGCCGGACCGACGGCCCGTCGCGTCCTTGGCCGGGTGCGCCGGGTGCAGCGCCGCGCAGGGCACGAGGCCCGCCGGGATCGGAGCGGTGGCCGCATGCGTCCGGCCGAGCCGCAGGAGCTTGGGCAGGATGTGCGTATGCGGACCCGGCGCGCTCGCGCCGCCGACCGGCGGGATCGGCGTGTAGACCTCGATCCGGCCGATGCGCGCCAGGAACACCCGATGCGGGCTTGTCTCGAGCAGGATGGGTCCGACCGGATTGCCGGGCGCGAAGATCGGTCGCCCGCACGCGGCTCTCAGACAGTCGATCAGGCCGGGATCGGCCACCCGCACACAGGCATCCACCGCCCGGAGCCCGAGGCCGAGATCGAACAGGATTGCCCCGCGATCTTGCGCCCGAGAAGCGGCATCGTCCGGCCCGAGTTCGGTCAGCACGGCGCGGCAGCCCATGGCACAGGCTTGGGCAGGCAAGCATAGGGCGACCGCCTGGCTCCAGCCGTCGGTGAAGCCGGTCTCGTAGGCGAACGGCACCAGATCCTGCGTCGCGGCGAGAGCGACCGCGCCCCGCGGCGTCACAAGCCCGATCCGGCCGCCCTCGCGGGACACGACGGGCTCCGCCGGATCCCGGGAGAAGGCCGCCACAGCCCCGTAGGCGCCGAGGCTCCAGGCGCAGGCCGGGTCGGCGAGGTGGTCGCGCAGCAGGGACTCGACCGAGCCCGTCATCGGCTCTCCTTGGACCGCATCATCCTCGAAGCCGAATCGTTCTTGCCAGAACTGTTTTGGCGAAACCCGTTCCGGCCAAGACTGCGCCCCCGAAAACAACCACCGAGACAGCCGCTCGACCGGCGGCCCCGCAGCCAACACGCCTTGACACGGCCGGCGAATGACCGGAAGTCGCGCTGCGATCATCGAGGTTGATCTCGGCGCGGCCGGCGCGATGCCCGGGACGACCGAGGCGGAGAGGTCCGCGGGGCTGCCCGGCAGCATCCGCGGGGAGGGGCGCGCTGGCATGGACGTGGTCGAGACCGAAATCCCGGACGTGAAGCGCATCAAGCCGAAGCGCTTCGGCGACGCGCGCGGGTGGTTCTCGGAGACGTTCCGAGCCGATGCGATGGCCCGGGCCGGGATCACCACCCCGTTCGTGCAGGACAACCAGTCGTTCTCGGCGCCGCAGGGCACAATCCGCGGCCTGCACTTCCAGGTCGCCCCGCAGGCCCAGGCCAAGCTGATCCGGGTGCTCCAGGGCACGATCCTCGACGTGGCGGTGGATATCCGCAGCGGATCGCCGACCTTCGGTAAGTACGTGGCGGTGACGCTCGACGCCGAGGGCGGCGAGCAGCTCTACATCCCGCACGGCTTCGCCCACGGCTTCTGCACCCTGACCCCGGACGTCATGGTCGCCTACAAGGTCGACGCCTATTACAGCCCGGAGCACGACCGGGCGCTGGCCTGGGACGATCCCGAGATCGGGATCCCGTGGCCGGTCTCGGGCGAGGCCGCGATCCTGTCCGACAAGGACCGCCGCGCGCCCCGGCTCGCCGATCTCGGCCGGGTGTTCTGATCCCGCGTTTCCGGCCGCCGTGCGGCCTGGCCGTATTTCCGTCACGCCGGGCGGTCTTTAGCTTCCGGCAGTTCATTTCCGCACGCGAACGATTTGAAGGGGACCCACCATGCGCATTCTCGTGACCGGAGGCTGCGGCTTCATCGGCTCGGCGCTGGTGCTGCACCTCGTCAACGATCTCGGCCACGAGGTCTGCACCCTCGACGCGATGACCTACGCGGCCAACCCGATCTCCCTCGCGCCGCTCGCCGACAACCCGCGCCACCGGCTGGTCGAGGCCGACATCTGCGATCGCGCCGCCGTGCAGGCCGCCATGGCCGACTTCAAGCCGCAGGCGGTGATGCATCTGGCCGCCGAGAGCCATGTCGACCGCTCGATCACCGATCCGGGCGCGTTCGTGCGCACCAACGTCATCGGCACCCAGACCATGCTGGACGGGGCCCGCGGGTATTTCGAGACCCTGCCGGAGGCGGAGAAGAAGACGTTCCGGTTCCTCCACGTCTCCACCGACGAGGTCTACGGCTCGCTGCCCCCGGAGGCGTTCTTCACCGAGGACAGCCGCTACGACCCGCGTTCGCCCTACTCGGCCTCGAAGGCGGCGTCCGATCACCTGGCTCGCGCCTGGCACGAGACCTACGGGCTGCCGGTGCTGGTGACCAACTGCTCGAACAATTACGGCCCGCGGCACTTCCCGGAAAAATTGATCCCGCTGATGATCCTCAATGCCCTCGAGGGCAAGAAGCTGCCGGTTTACGGCGACGGCCTGAACGAGCGCGACTGGATCCATGTCGAGGACCACGCCAAGGGTTTGGTCGCCGTGCTGGAGCGTGGCCGGATCGGCAACACCTACCTGCTCGGCGGGCGGGCAGTGCGCAACAACCTCGCGGTGGTGAAGGCCCTCTGCGCGGCCTTCGACCGGCTGCGGCCGGCGAACGGGCCCCACGAGCAGCTGATCAGCTTCGTCACCGACCGGCCGGGCCATGACCGGCGCTACGCCATCAACTGCACCAAGGCCGAGACCGAGCTCGGCTGGAAGCCTCAAAAGACCTTCGAGCAGGCGCTCGAAGAGACCGTGGCCTGGTACCTCGACAACGAGAGCTGGTGGCGCCCGATCCGCGAGGGCCGCTACACGGGCGAGCGCCTCGGGCTGACCCGCTGATGGACTTCCTGGTCCTCGGCGGCGCCGGCCAGGTCGGCACCGAGCTGCAGGCCCTGGCCTGGCCGGTCGGAGTTTTGGTGCACGCGCCGAGCCGCGCCGAGCTCGACATCACCGACCCGGGCGCCGTCGCCCGGACCCTGGACGCGCGCGCCTACCGGGCGGTGATCAACACCGCCGCCTATACGGCCGTCGACAAGGCCGAGTCCGACGTCGTCGAGGCCTGGCGCCTGAACGCGCTCGCCCCGGCGATCCTGGCCGCCGCGACGGCCCAGAAGAAAATCCCGCTCGTTCACGTCTCGACCGACTACGTCTTCGCCGGCACCAAGCCCGACCGCGCCTATGCCCCAGACGAGGCGATCGACCCGCAGAGCGTCTACGGCGCCAGCAAGGCCGCGGGCGAACTCGCCGTGCGCACTGCCAACCCGCGCCACGCGATCGTGCGCACCGCCTGGGTGGTGAGCCCGCACCGGGGCAACTTCGTCAAGACGATGTTGCGGCTCGCCGGCGAGCGCGACGCCCTCACGGTCGTCGACGACCAGCATGGCTGCCCGACCTCCGCGGCCGACCTCGCCGCCGCCCTGGCGACCATCGCGCAGCGCTTGGCCGAGGATGCGGACGCGCCCACCGGCACGTTCCATTATGTGAATGCCGGCGCCACCACCTGGCACGGCTTCGCCGAGGCGATCGTGGCCGGGTCCGCCCGGCGCGGGGGCCGGTCGATCCCGGTCACCGGCATCCCGACCTCCGCCTATCCGACACCGGCCCGGCGGCCGGCCAATTCGCGCCTGTCCACTGACAGCCTGACGGCGGCCTACGGCCTCGCGCCGCGGCCCTGGCAGGCGGCGCTCGACGACATCCTCGACCGGCTCGTGGGGCCGGTTCGAGAGGGAGCTTCCAAGCCATGAAGGGCATCGTCCTGGCCGGCGGATCCGGCACGCGCCTGCACCCGGCCACGCTGTCGATCAACAAGCAGTTGCTGCCGGTCTACGACAAGCCGATGATCTACTATCCGATCTCGGTGCTGATGCTCGCCGGCATCCGCGAGATCCTGATCATCTCCTCGCCGGAGCACCTCGACAACTACAAGCGCCTGTTCGGCACCGGCGAGCAGTTCGGCCTGCAGTTCAGCTACGCGGTGCAGCCGCGGCCGGAGGGCCTGGCCCAGGCCTTCGTGATCGGGCGCGACTTCGTGGGCACCGACGACGTGGCGCTGATCCTGGGCGACAACCTGTTCTTCGGCGCCGGCATGAGGGAGTTGCTGAACCAGGCGCGGTCGCGCAAGGACGGCGCGACGGTGTTCGCCTACCACGTCGACAACCCGCAGGCCTACGGCGTGGTCAATCTCGACAAGAGCGGGCGCCCGACCAAGATCGTCGAGAAGCCGCAGAACCCGGAATCGACCTGGGCGGTGACCGGTCTGTACTTCTACGACAACCAGGTGCTCGACATTGCCGCCGCCGTGAAGCCGTCGGCCCGGGGCGAGCTGGAGATCACCAGCGTCAACGAGGCCTATCTCGAGCGCGGACAGCTCTATGTCGAGCGGATGTCGCGCGGCTATGCCTGGCTCGACACCGGGACGCATGACAGCCTGCTGGAGGCCAGCGAGTTCGTCCGCACCCTGCAGAACCGCCAGGGCCTGCAGGTGGCCTGCCTGGAGGAGATCGCCTTCCTCCAGAACTTCATCACCCGCGACCAGCTGATCGCCCGCGGCGAGATGTTCGCCAAGACCAATTACGGCCAGAACCTGCTTCGCCTCGCACGCGAGAGCGAGGACGAGTTGGCGCTGCGGTGACGCCCGAGTGAGAGATCCGGGGCCGAATCGATGGCCCCGGAACGGTCTGGATCGGAAAAGGCCTACTTCGGCGCGCAGCCGATGCAGATGCCCTGCGAGATCTTGTCGTCCTCGATCTGCTGCCGGGTGCGGTCGCGGCGGTCGTTGACCGTGGCGGCGCCGGCGCCGGAGGCGGGTGGCATGGTCTGGCCGACCGACGAGGTGTGCGGCGCCGTGATCGTCGAGGTCGGCCCCCCGCCGGTGCCGGTCTGAGCCTGTGCCGATGCGGCCGTGTTGGCCAGCACCGGCAGCAGGGCCGCGAGGCCGAGGATCGTGATCGTGCGGGTCATCGTGGTGGGATCTCCTTGCCCGGACCTAACGCGAGCGTGACCGCCCGGTTCGCCTGCCCCCGCGAACTCTCCCTTTGTTCGCCTTTGCAGAGGCGGTCCGGCGCCGTATCAGGGGCCGCCGATCCCCGATCCCGTGCCGAAACCCCGGAGCCGCCGCGACGATGCGCGACCCCAACGCGATCGACTTCTGGCGCGGCTTCGCCCTGGTGACGATTTTCATCAATCACATCCCGGGCAACACCTTCGAGCGCTACACCTTCTCGCAATACGGCATCTCGGATGCCGCCGAGCTGTTCGTGTTCCTGGCGGGTTGGTCGATCGGCATCGCCACGCGCGGGCGCGACGGCAAGCCGGAGGCCGCGGGCAAGAGCGTGGTGCGGCTGCTCGCCCGCACCGTGGAGGTCTACCGGGCGCAGCTCACCGTGATGCTGCTCGCCCTGGCGCTCATCGCCGGCGCGGCGCTGCTGCTCGACAACCCGCTGATCCTGGAATGGCACAATGCCGGCGGGTTCTTCGCAGACCCGATCCAGTCGGTCTGCGGCATGGCGCTGATGACCTACCAACTCGGCTTCTTCAACATCCTGCCGCTCTACGTGCTGCTGATCGGCATCGCACCGATCTTCGTGCTGGTCGGCCGCATCAGCCTGATCGCGGCGTTGGCGCTGTCGGGGGGCATCTATCTCGCCAGCCTCGTGTTCGAGTGGAACGTCCCGTCCTGGCCGGGGGAGGGGGATTGGTTCTTCGATCCGTTCTGCTGGCAGGTGCTGCTGGTGCTGGGTTTCGTGCTCCAGGGCTGGAGCCTGCGCTCGGACACCCTGCGCCGCTGGTCGCGGCGCCTGGTCCCGGTCGGCTTCGCCATCGTCACCGTCGGCGTCGTGCTGGCCGTGACCGAGATCCGGCCGGATCCCCTGATGGTGCCCGAGCCGCGGCTGCTGTTCACGTTCGAGAAGACCTACCTGACACCGGCGCGGCTTCTTCATTTCCTGGGGGTATTGCTCGCCTTCGCTCCGCTTTACGCACTTATAGCTCCCCGAATCGGGGTCGTCGGGCGCTATCTCAGTCAGCTGGGCCGGAACTCGCTGGCGGTCTTCTCGATGGGCTCGATCCTGAGCCTGTTCGGGCAGCTCGTGCGTTTCCAGACCGGCGGCGGCGTGCTGGTCGATATGCTGGTCGCCGGAAGCGGCCTGGTGGGTCTGGGGTTCACCGCATGGTTCGTCGAATGGCGCACCCGCAGCAAGTCGTCCCGGCCCCGGCCGTGAGGCGCAGGCGCGCCTCCGGGATCCGCCGGGCGCTGGCCGGCCTGATCCTGGGTCTCGCGGCGCCGATCCTGGCGGTTGCGGCGGAGCAGCCGGCGGATCCGGGTCCGGGCGATCAACCCGGCCTGTCGCTGGAATGCCGGGTGCCGGGTGCGCAGCTCTACACCATGGCCAAGCTCGGCGCGGTCCGGACCGCGCTCAGCGAGAACCGCGCCCTCAAGATCCTGGCGATCGGCGGCAGCTCCGCGCCGGGCGCCTCGGCCTCGTATCCGGCCAAGCTCGAAGCCGCCCTGGAACGGGCCCTGCCCAAGATCGACGTGACCATCGACCACCGCGGGCTGCCCGGGGAGATCGCCTCCGGGGCGTCCGAGCGCCTGCGCACCATGGTGGCCGAGGCGGAGCCCGACCTCGTCGTCTGGCAGGTCGGGACCCACGACGCCATCGCCCGGGTGGATGCCGACGCCTTCGCCAGCTCGCTGAGCGAAGCCGTGGCCTGGATCCGCTCGCACGGGATCGACGTGGTGCTGGTCGATCCGATCTACACCGCAAGCATGGTGGCGGATGTCGACTACAACCGGATCGTCGACGCGGTCCGGACGGTGGCGAACGAGCAGCAGGTGCCCCTGGTCCGGCGCTACGAGGCCCTGCGCTACCTGTCGAGCCGAACCGAGAAGGGTGAGAGCCACATGCTCGGGCGGCAGTTCCGGCTGAACGATCTCGGCCTGCGCTGCATGGCCGAGCACGTGGCGTTGACCATCGCCACCTCACTCGCCCGGACCGAGGCCGCCCCGGAACCGACGACCGCGCCGGGCCCCGCGCCCTTAACCGAGCCGCAACGCGCCCCGGGCTAGACCCCTCATCCCGAGACCGTTCTTCGGCGGTGACTGGAACAGCGTCCTGGATACAGGATCCGAGGATCCCGCGTCCGAGGATCCCTGGTGTCTGGCGCCGCCTTCACGGGATCGACGGGCATCATCCGGCTTCGAAGGCCGGCCCCGCCTTCAGGGTGATGCGCGAAATGAGCCCGGCGCGGAGCGCGTAGTGTCAGCCACGGCCGTCCCAGCCCGCTCCCTGCTCGCCGCCGCCGGCCGGCGCCTGCATGCCCTGCGAGGCGGCCCGGCGCGGGCCGCGCTTACCGTCTTCGCCATCCGGGTCGGCGCGGCCGGCTTCGCGTACGCAGCGCAGGTGCTCGCCGCCCGGCTGATGGGCTGGGACGCCTACGGGGTGTTCGCGTCGGTGTGGGTCTGGACCGCGATGCTGGGCCATACCCTGACGCTGGGCCTGTCGCAGGGCGCCTGCCGGTTCGTTCCCTGTGATCAGGCCCGGGGCGACCTCGACCTGGCTCGCGGATACATCCGGGCCGGCGCCCTGGTGACCGGCGGGGCGGCCATCAGCGTGGCCGCCCTCGGCGCGTCGCTGCTGTGGCTCGAGCCGGGCCTGTTCGCTCCGGCCTACCGGGCGCCGATCGCGGTGGCTGTGTGCGTGATGCCGCTCTTCGCTCTCCAGGATTACCTCGAAGGGGTGGCGCGCAGCCAGAACTGGGTCGGTCTCGCCATCGCGCCGCCCTACCTGCTGCGCCAGAGCCTGATGATGGCCTGCATGGTCGGCGCCGTCCTGCTCGGAGCCCCACCCCGGGCCGAGGTCGCGATGGCCTGCATGCTGGTCGCGGCCGCGATCGCCACGGCGCTCCAGGCCGCCCTGCTCGTGGCGCGCCTGCGGGCGGGCCTGCCGGCCGGGCCGCATCGCTATCATTGGCGGACCTGGCTCGGCACGAGCCTGCCGATCGCCGGGATCGACCTGGCCAATGCCGGCTTCACCTTCGTGGACGTGATCGTGCTCGGCGCCCTGGTGAGCCCGGCCGAGCTCGGCCTGTATTTCGCCGCGACCCGGATCCAGCAATTCGTGGTGTTCGTGCACTTCGCCGCCAGCGCGGCGACGCTTCAGCGCTACAGCGCCGCCCAGGCCCAGGCCGACCGCCCGCTGCTCGCCGACCTCGTCCGCCGGCAGGGCCGGCTGACCGCCGCCGCCACCCTGCTGGTCGGCGGCGGGATCGTGGTCGCAAGCCCCCTGCTGCTGGCGATGTTCGGCCCCGGCCTCGGCTCCAGCGTTCCGATCCTGGCCGTGCTGGTGGCCGGCAGCGTCGCCGCCAGCCTGTTCGGCCCCGGCGAGGACCTGCTGACCATGCTGGGCGGGGAGCGCCTCTGTGCCGGCATCACCGCCGCCATGCTGATCGCCGCCGCGCTCCTGTGCCTGGTCCTGATTCCACCGTTCGGAACCCTGGGTGCCGCGTTCGCGGTGGCGCTGGCGACGATCACCCGCGCCATGCTGCTGGCCGGCGCCGCGGGACGCCTGCACGGGCTGCCGACTCCGATCTGGTCCGCAGGAGCGACGCGATGATCGTCCACGCCGCCGCCGCGTTCGGAAGTCCTCCCGGCCTGGCGGCCTCGGTCGGTCCGGCCCCGGATCCGGAGGCGTGGGACGCCTTGTTCACCGCGAGCGCCACGCCCCACCCCCATTACGCGCACCACTCGGTCGCCGCACACCAAGCCACCGGGATGCTCCCCGAGGCTGTGAGCTTCGTCACGGTCCACCGCGGGGATCGCCTGGCCGCGCTCCTGCCGTTCGCGCTCCGGCGCGACTTGACCGGCCTCGGTGGCCGGGTCGCACGGCCGTTCTTGTCGCCGCTGGTGACGGCCACGGCGCCCCTGGTGATCGACGGCCCCGAGCGCGCCAGCGCGGTCGAGGCCCTCGTTGCCGGCCTGGAGCAGGCGTCCGGCGGCCGGGCCTGGCGCTGGCCCCTCCTGCCGGTGCAGGACGGCGCGGTGCCGGAGATGCTGGCGGCCATGCGCGCGCGCGGTTGGGTCATCGGCACGGTGGCTGCGTTCGAGCGCCCAGTGATGGAGCGCCGGGCCGACCACGCGGCCTTCCTGGCCGGGCATCCGAACCGCTCTCGGTTCAAGGATCTGCGCCGCCGCGCCCGTCGGCTCGGTGAGATCGGCCTCCTCGCGCCTGTGAGCGCCACAGGCGGCCCAGACCTCGCCGCGTTGGTCGCGGCGTTCCTCGCCCTCGAACGCCGGGGCTGGAAGGGTGAAGCAGGGACCGCCATGGCCTGCCGACCCGAGACGGAGACGCTCGCCCGCGCCCTGTTTGCCGAAGGGTCCGGCCCGGTCGGCGTCCGGGCGGATGCCTTGACGCTCGACGGGCGGCCGATCGCGGTCAGCCTCGCCCTGGTCGCCGGGGGCACCGCGACGCTGCTCAAGACCGCCTACGACGAGGATCTGCGCAGCCATGCCCCCGGCCTGCTGATGGAGGCCGAGATCGTTCGCGGCTGCCACGAGACCGGCTTCGCGAACAGGCTCGACTCGGCGACGCTCGAGGGCTCGGCTCTGGAGGATCTCTACCGCGAGCGCACGCAGGTGGCCGAACTCATCGCCCTGCCGCCGGGGGATCGCACCCTGTCCCTGGAGCGGCGCCTGCGGCTGGCTCGGTTCGAGCAGGAGGCGCGCATCGCGGCCAAGAAAGTGCTGCGGCGGCGCTGACGCTCAAGCCGCACGCGTCGTCGCCCGCCGAAGGCCGGGGCGCTTCGGGACGCTGCGCTACCGGTTGCGATATGGACCCTCGCCCTGAACCTGATCGTAGACACCGTGCCCGGTCCGGGCCCGGTAGGCCCGGCCGGCGATCTGGCCAGGCGTCGGCGGCGTGCCGGGCTGGGCGAAGCTGGTCTCGGGACGGTAGGCCGGCCCCCAACCGATCTCCTCGTCGCCGGCCGGGTCCTTACCCGGAAAGCCGGTAGCGTAGCCGACGCTCTGGGCCAGAGCCGGGGCGGTTGCCAGAACGAGCAGGGCTGCGAGGGTGAGGCGGAGCTGTGTCCTTGAACGCATCGTTGCAATGTCCCGAAGGTCGATCCGAAGCGTGGATCCTTTGCAAGGGAAACGCCGGACCGCGACACGCGTTCTGAGGGGGCGATTCCGTGTCGCGGGCGAGACCCCGGCCCATCGGTCGGCAACGGACGACGGTTCCCCGCGTAGACCGCGGTCGGCACGGAGAAGTCGCCATGGAGGATTGGAAGGCGGAGTTCCGGGCCGAGTTGCGGGCCATCGAGATCGCCACCGCCGACGCGGCCTCGGCGCTGTTGCCGGACCTGCTGCGACGCCTGCGCCGTCACGAGGCCGGGCTTGGCGGATCGGGATACCTCTCGCCCTATCGCCGCTGGCGGATCCGGCGCCTGACACGCGCCGTGGCGGATGCCCGCTGGCAGGTCGAGCAGGGCCGGCTGGCGCGGATGGGCGGCCTCGACACGAGTCGGTGACGCGCCGGCCGGCTCAGGCGGCGACCGACCTGCGACCGGCATTCCGGCCTGCGGCGACAGCGCGGCCGAGGCGGTCCGTCTGCTCGGGGGCCGGGGCCGGCAGGCGCACGAGGACGACGGTGCCGACCGTCTCCTCGGAGCGGATCCGGAGGGTGCCGCCGTGCAGTTCGACCATGGAGCGGGTGATCGCAAGCCCGAGCCCCGAGCCCTTGTGGCTGCGGGTCATCTGCGCCTCGACCTGGGTGAACGGCCGGCCGAGCCGGGCGAGGTCGGCGCGCGGAATCCCGATGCCGCTATCCTCGACGAACAGGTGCGTGCTGGCCCCCGCGCGGCGGACGCGCACCGCAATGCGGCCCCCGGCCGGTGTGAACTTCACGGCGTTCTGCACGAGGTTGGCCAGGATCTGCTGCATCGCGCTCGGATCGGCGAGAAGCTCGATCCCGGGCTGCACGTCGATGCCAACCGCGATCCCCTTTTCCCGGGCGACCGCCTCGACGAGGCCGAGCGCCGACGCGACGGCGGCATCGGCGGGGATCGTCCGCGGGTTCAGCCGCACCCGCCGCGCCTCGAGCCGGGCCATGTTGAGGATGTCGTCGATCATCGAGAGCAGGTGCGAGCCGCTTTCGCGGATGTCGCGGCAATACTCGGTGTAGCGGGGGGTACCGAGGGGACCGAGAACCGCGTTCTCCATCACGTCGGCGAAGCCGATGATCGCGTTGAGCGGCGTGCGCAGCTCGTGGCTCATATTGGCCAGGAACTCGGACTTGGCCTGGCTGGCGGCTTCGGCCGCGGCTTTCTGGTCGAGGTAGCGCTCAGCCAGGTCGGCGAGCTGCTGGGTCTGGAGCTCGAGGGTGCGGCGGGAGCGCTTGAGATCCTTGACGGTCTCGATCAGCTCGCGCTCCGAGGCCTGGAGCTGTTCCTGGTGGCGCTTCAGGCTGGTGATGTCGGTCCCGACCGAGACGTAGCCGCCGTCCTTGGTCCGGCGTTCGCTGATCTGCAGCCAGCGGCCGTCGGTCAACTCGGCCTCGAAGGTCCGGGCGGCCAGCCCGGTGAGCGCCAGGTTGGCCTCGGGGGATTCGCGTCGGACCTGGGGCAGCACGCCCCGGCCCATCACGTCGATGTAGCTCCGGCCCGATTGCGCGTCCTCGGGGCTGAGGGCGTGGAGGTGGCGGAACTTCGAATTGCACAGGACGAGGCGGTTGCCGGTATCCCACAGGACAAAGGCCTCCGAGATCGCCTCGACGGCGTCGCGCAGGCGCATGTCGGAGGCCGCGTTGGTCTCTTCCAGGGCCCGCTGCTCGGTGATGTCGGTGGCGATGCCGACGAGATGGCGGCCGCCATCGGTGGCGTCGGGCATCACCTCGGCCCGGGCGCGCAGCCAGACGTAGGCGCCGTCGGCTCCGCGCATCCGGAAGGCGTGATCGACGCAGGTTTGGTTGGCTGCGAGCCCCCGGGCGAGGCTGTAGAGGTCGCCGTCATCGGGGTGAACCAGCGCGTTCACCGCCCCGAAGGAGAGATATTCGTGCTGCCGCTGGTAGCCGAGCAGCGCGTACATGGAATCGGACCAGTAGATCCGGCCCCGGGCGATGTCCCAGTCCCAGAGCCCGCAGGCGCCGCGGCGCAGGGCGGTCTCCAGGCGACCGCGGATCTGCTCGCGGGCGCGGTCGGCGCGGGTCGCCTGCCGGCTCTGCAGCCCGTAGGCGAGGCCGACGCCGACGATCACCAGGATCGCGGCCGCGACCAGGACGATCTGGTCCCGGGCCCGGGCGCTCCAGCCGCGCATCAGCGGCTCGATCGGCTGAAGTACGGCGACCTGACCGGCCCCGTCCGGCAGGCTGTGGATCGCCGCCAGCACGCTCTCGCCGCCGGGCAGGTCGAGGGCCATGGCACCAGCGCGCTCGCCGAGGCCCGAGAGCGGCTCGCTCTCGCCGAGCACCTCGGCCAGGGTCATGGAGCCCGCGGGCAGCGGCGGGTGGGCGGCGGCGATGCGGGCATCCGGCCGGAGCAGCAGCAGGCGCCGCCCCGGGTGCCGCTCGCTCTCCGGCAGCAGCGCGCGCAGGTCGCCCGCCCGGCCGCCGGCCGACGTGATCGCCCGGGCAGCCAGCCGGGCGAAGCCCTCGACCTCGGCCTTGGCGCCGGCCAGGATCTCGGCCCGTTGGCCCTGGATGTGGAGCGCCGCGAGGCCGATCAGGCAGGCCAGGAACACCGCCAGGATGCCCGGCACGGCGTAGCGCAGCCACCGCTCGACCAGACCGAGCCGCGGATCCTGGACGCGCATCGGCCAGGAAACGGCAAGACTCGATTCCGCACGCGCGGAGAAGGAAGCGGAAGCCGCCTCCGGCATGGCCGAACCTCACCCTTGGGAACTGCGATCCGTCCGCGGCGTCTCGCGCGCCCCGAATCTGATTGAATACAACCATCTTCGAGGGGCGCTTGTCCACGGATTTTTTACCATTCGGCCTTGACGCACCCCCTGGGTTAGGACTCGGCCAGAGAATCGTTTTCTACCGCAAGTTCAGTATCTTAGCCGCCTCCGAGGGTGCGCGCGACGATGTCCGCGGAGTCCCGCGAGAGGCCCGGGATGGCCTTGATCCGATTAAGCATTTCGCCGGCTTTGGCAGCCCGCGATTTTTCCAGCCGACGCCAGGATCCGAAGGCCGTCAGGAGCCGTGCGGCAACCTGTGGGTTGGCCGAATCGAGGGCTGCGACCGTATCGGCGACGAGCGAAAAACCCGCGCCATCGGCCCGCGCGAACTGAGTCGGATTGCCGAAAGCGAAGCTTCCCACCACCGCGCGGACCCGATTCGGGTTGGTCATGGTGAAAGCCGGGTGGGCCTTCAACCGGGCGATTCGGTCCAGGGTCCCGGGTTCGGGGATCTGAGCCTGGATGGCGAACCACTTGTCGAGCACGAGCGGCTCGTCGGCGAAGCGCTCCGCGAAGCCCGCCAGCGCCTCCTCCCGGGCCTGACCGGGGATCAGCGCCAGGATCCCGAGCGCTGCCAACCGGTCGGTCATGTTGGTGGCGCGCGCCAGACGGTCCGCGGCGCGCGATGCCCCGGTCTCGGGGTCGCCGGCCGCGATCAGGTCGAGGGCGGCGTTGCGCAGGGATCGGCGCCCGGCCGACGCCGCGTCCGGGCTGTAGGCCGCGTCGTCGGCCGCCGCGAGGGCGGCGTCGAGCCGCTCCAGGCGCGGCCGCAGGACTTGGCCCAGATGCGCCCGCAGCGCGAACCGCGCCCGGTGGATCGCGTCGGGATCGACGTCCGACAGCAGCGCGTCCGCGGCCTCACCCTCGCTCGGCAGGGCCAGGACCAGGGCCGCGAAGGCCGGATCGGACAGCGCCTCGCTGTCCAGAAAGCGGCCGAGCGCCTCCGCGAACGCGTAGGCGCGGGCCGGATCGGGCTCAAGGATGAGGCGGAGGGCCACGTCCTGCGCCGCCTGCCAGCGGTTGAACGGATCGCTGTCCTGCGCGAGCAGCCGCATGCGCTGGGCGTCGGTGAGCGCGAGATCCAGGCGCACCGGGGCGGAGAAGTCGCGCATCAGCGACGGCACCGGCTCCTCGGTGACGCCGTCGAACACGATCTCGGCTTCGGCCCGGTCGAGGACGAAGATTCCGTCACGCACATCCGGACAGGTCGCACCCGAGAGCGGTCCCGCGGCGCCGACGAGCCCGAGCGCCACCGGGATCACCAGCGGCGGCGTGTCCCGGCCGCCCTCGCCGGGCAGGCTCTGGGTGAACCGCAGGGTGCAGCGGGACGCAGCCGGATCGTACGCCATCGTCGCCGTCAGGCGCGGCGTTCCGGGCCGCTCGTACCAGCGGGCGAAGGCCGAGAGGTCGCGGCCCGTCACCGCGGCGAAGGCGGCCAAGAAGTCCTCGACGGTGGCGGCGCGGCCGTCATTGTCGGCGAAGTAGCGGTCCATGCCGGCCCTGAACGCGTCTGCGCCGATCAGCGTGCGCAGCATCCGGACGATCTCGGCGCCCTTGTCGTAGACGGTCGCCGTGTAGAAGTTGTTGATCTCGGCATAGGCGCGTGGCCGCACGGGGTGGCGGAGGGGGCCCGCATCCTCGGGGAACTGCCGCGCCCGCAGGGACCGGACCTCGGCGATCCGGTGGACCGGCCGGGAGCGCATGTCGGAGGAGAATTCCTGGTCGCGGAAGACCGTCAGCCCCTCCTTGAGGCAGAGCTGGAACCAGTCCCGGCAGGTGACCCGGTTGCCCGACCAGTTGTGGAAATACTCGTGGGCGATGATCGCCTCGATCGCCGCGTAATCGCCGTCGGTGGCGGTCTCCGGACTCGCGAGGACGTACTTGTCGTTGAAGATGTTGAGGCCCTTGTTCTCCATGGCGCCCATGTTGAAGTCGGACACGGCGACGACGTTGAACGCGTCGAGGTCATAGGGACGGCCGAAGGCGGTCTCGTCCCAGCGCATCGAGCGGATCACCGCATCGAGGGCGTAGCCGGCGCGGTCCTCCTTGCCGGGCTCGACGTAGACCGCGCAGGTGACGGCGCGCCCCTCCATCGTGGTGAAGCGCGTCTCGACCTGGCCGAGCCGGCCGCCGACCAGGGCGAATAGGTAGGCGGGCTTCGGGTGCGGGTCGTGCCAGATCGCAAAATGCCGATCGGTCCCGGCGGAACCGGATTCGACGAGGTTGCCGTTGCCGAGCAGAACCGGAGCCTCGGCCCGATCCGCCTCGATCCGGGTGGTGTACACCGCCATGACGTCGGGGCGGTCGAGGAAGTATGTGATCCGCCGGAAGCCGTCGGCCTCGCACTGGGTGCAGTAGACCCCGTTCGACCGGTAGAGGCCCATCAGCTTGGTGTTGGCGGTCGGGTCGATCTCGGTGACGAGCCGCAGGCTGAACGGCTGCCCGGGTGGTGCGTGGAGGCCGAAGCCCGATGGCGTGGCCGTGTACGCATCCGCGGCGAGCGCCGCGCCGTCGAGGGCGACCGAGACCAGCCGGAGGTCGTCACCGTCGAGATGAAGCGGCGCGCCCGCGCGGCCGGCCGGGTTCGGACGCAGGGCCAGGGTCGCGTCGATCCGCGTGGCGTGCGGATCCAGACGGATGTCGAGGTCGACGCGATCGATCAGGTAGTCGCTCGGCCGGTATTCCTCCAGGCGGATCAGCGGCGGCGTCTCGGTACGCATTCGGCTCTCTCTCCGATCGGGGGCCGACCCGTTCTGGTCCCTCGCGCGGCCCGGCGCAACGCGGTCGCGGAGCGCGGACTGATGATCGGAGAAGCTCAGCGCATCGCCCCCGGGGGTCAGGACGACCTGGCGGCGACGGCCTTCAGCCGCCACAGTCCGCCGATCAGCCCGAGGTTGATGATGGCCAACAGCGCCAGAAGGCCCCACAGGGCGTCGGGCCCGATCCGCACCAGCAGGAAGGCGCCGAGCGGCGGCGCCATAGCCTGAGCCACCAGCGCGGGCCGGGCCAGCCGGCCGACGAGCCCGGCATAATGGTCGGGCCCGAACAGCACGAGGGGCACGGTACCGCGCGCGATCGAGTAGACGCCGTTGCCGGCGCCATAGATCATCAGGGCGAGGCCGATCACCGGCTCGTGCGACGCCAGCAGCAGCAGCCCGCAGGCGACCAGCGCGAAGGCGGCGGTCAGCGTCCAGAGCGGGTGATGCCGGCCCCGGTTGGCGATCTCGATCAGCCGCGCGGCGACCTGCGACGGCCCGATCAGGCCTCCATACGCGACGGCGGCGGCGAGGGTGACGCCCCGGGCCTGCAGCAGGGTCAGCAGGTGCACCGAGACCAGCGCCATGATGGTGCCGCCGAGCACCAGCACGCCGGCCATCAGCAGGAAGGCCCGGACTTGCCGCGGCGTCAGCGGTACGACGGGCGCCCCTTGCCCGGTCGTCACCACCGCCGGGGGAGGGGCCGGCGGGATCAGCGCGAGGACCAGCGGCAGCGACACCGTCAGGTGCAAGCCGGCATAGGCGAAGCAGGTCTCCCGCCAGCCGACCTGCGCGACCAGGAACGCCGTGAGCGGCCAGCACACGGTGCTGGCGAAGCCGCCAACCAGCGTCAGAGCCGTGATCGCGGACCGCGCCTCGGCGCGGTACAGGCGTCCCAGGGTTGCGTAGGCGGGATCGTACAGGCCGCAACCCATGCCGAGGCCGAGGATCAGCCATCCGGCCAGGAAGACCGGCAGGGTGGGGGACAGGCCCAGCACCATGAGGCCGGCCGCGAGCAGCAGGGCTGCCAGCGCCAGGACCGGGCGCCCCCCGCGCGCCTGGATGACGCGCCCGACGCGCGGCGACACCGCGGCTGCGACCAGCAGGCCGAGGGACAGGCCGCCGACGATCCAGGCCAGCGGCCATCCGGTATCCCGGGCGATCGGCTTGGCCATCACGGCCGGGAGGTAGTAGGTCGAGCCCCAGGCGAGGATCTGCACGACGCCCAGCGCGGAGATCACCGGCCAGCGGCGGGTCCGATCGGCCACCGGATCATCCCGTCCCGAGCAGGGGCAGCCACAGGGCCAGGGCCAGCAGGGCGACGAGCAGCACAGGCACGGTGATGACGAGACCGATCCGCATGTACTGGCCCCAGCCGATCCGCTGTCCCTTGCTCGCCAGAACGTGCAGCCACAGCAGCGTCGCGAGGCTGCCGATCGGGGTGAATTTCGGGCCGAGGTCGCAGCCGATCACGTTGGCGTAAATCATCAGTTCGCGCATCAGCGGCGGCAGGTCGGGCGCCTGCTGGATCGCCAGCGCACCGATGAGCACGCTCGGCATGTTGTTCATGACCGAGGACAGGATCGCGGCGCCGAAGCCCGCCCCGAGCGTCGCCGCGAGCGGCCCGTAACCGGCGAGCCAGACCAGGCCGCCGCCCAGCGCATCGGTCAGCCCGGCATTCCGGAGCCCGTAGACCACCAGGTACATGCCGAGGCTGAACAGCACGATCTGCCACGGCGCGCCGGCCAGCACCTTGCGGATCGGGATGCGGCCGCCCCTCCGGGCGAGGAGCAGGAGCATGGCCGCGCCCGCGCAGGTGACCACCGAGACCGGCACCCCGAACGGCGCCGTGACGAAGTAGGCCCCGAGCAGCAGGCCGAGCAGCGGGAACGCCGCCCGGAACAGCAGCGGGTCGCGGATCGCGTCACGGGGCGGTTCCAGCTGGTCGACCGGGTAGGTGACCGGCAGCGCGGACCGAAAATACAGCCCCAACACCAGAAGCGTGGCGGCGAGCGACACCAGATCGACCGGCACCATCACGGCGGCGTAACGCCCGAAGGTGATGGCGAAGAAGTTCGCCGAGACGATGTTGACCAGGTTGGAGATCACCAGCGGCAGGCTGGTGGAATCCGCCACGAATCCGCAGGCGACGATGAAGGCCAGGGCGGCCTGCGGCTTGAACGCGAGCTTCAGCAGGATCGCCAGCACGATCGGCGTCAGCAGCAGCGCCGCCCCGTCATTGGCGAACACGGCCGCGATGGCGGCGCCCAGCACCACCACCAGGGGGAACAGACGCCGGCCCCGCCCACCGCCCCATCGGGCGACGTGCAACGCCGCCCAGTGGAAGAAGCCGGCCTCGTCCAGCAGCAGCGAGATGACGATCAGGGCCACGAAGGTGAAGGTCGCGTCCCAGACGATGTGCCAGACCACCGGCACGTCGGCCGGCTGGATCACCCCCGTGGCGAGGGCCACGCCCGCACCGACCAGGGCGCTCCAGCCGATCCCGAATCCCCCCGGCTGCCAGATGACGAAAATCAGGGTGACGACGAAGATGGCGAGCGCGAGCATGCGGACGGGAATCTTTCCAGCGCCGAGTCAGGCGAGACCGACGCGGCGGCCGATTTCGTCCACCACCGGCTCGCCGTCTTCCTTGACGAACGCGCCCTGCTGCTGCGGCAGCAGATCGAGCACCCGCTCGGACGGTCGGCACAGCCGCACACCCTTGGGGCTGACCACGAACGGCCGGTTGAGCAGGATAGGGTGCGCCTGGATGGCATCCAGCAGCTGCTCGTCGGTCAGGGACGGGTCGGCGAGGCCGAGTTCGGCATAGGGCGTGCCCTTCTCGCGCAGCGCGTCTCGAACCGTGAGGCCGGCGCGGGCGAGGAGCTGCTTGAGCAGCGCCCGGGCGGGCGGGGTCTTGAGGTACTCGACGACGTGCGGTTCGATGCCGGCGTTGCGGATCATCGCCAGCGTGTTGCGCGCGGTGCCGCAATCCGGGTTGTGGTAGATCACAACGTCGAAGGCGCGATCAGGCATGGTCCACCTCGTTGGTTCCGGAGCCGCAGGCGGCCAGCGCGGGCGCGCAGATCTCGGGGTGCCCTTGGCAGCAATCCGTCATGAGAAATGCGATCAGGCTGGCGAGAATTGGGTAGGCGACGCTGTAGATGATCGAGCGCCCAGCCCGCCGGGACCCGATCAGCCCCGCCTGCTGCAGCTCCTTCAGATGGAAGGAGATGGTGGAGGCGGAGACCCCGATGGCGTTAGCGAGTGCGCCCGAGGCCATGCCGTCCGGGCCGGCCTTCACCAGCGCCCGGAGCGCCCGCAGCCGGTGCTCCTGACCCAGCGCCATGAAGGCCGCGAGGGCTTGCGGTTCGTCCATTTTCGTTTCAACAATCAAACGATAGTACGAACATATGAGAATGTCTGCCCGTGGACAAGCCCGCCCAACCGTTTGACGACGGCCTCCCGAATTTGAGCCGGCCGCATTTCGCGGTGCCGACCTCCGGTCAGCTCGCGGTGGCGCAACCCTTCGCGCACGCGCCGCGCTTCCTGATCCTCTACGGCTCGCTGCGGGAGCGCTCGTTCAGCCGCTTCCTTGCCTACGAGGCAGCCCGCCTCCTCGAAGCCATGGGCGGCGAGGTCCGGATCTACGACGCGCACGGCCTGCCGCTGCCCGACGATTCCACCGCCGACCACCCGAAGGTGCAGGAGTTGCGCGCGCTCTCGCTGTGGTCGGAGGGGCAGGTCTGGGTCTCGCCGGAGCGCCACGGCACTCTCACCGGCGTGATGAAGAGCCAGATCGACTGGCTGCCGCTCAGCGAAGGTTCGGTGCGGCCGACGCAGGGGCGTACCCTGGCCGTGATGCAGGTCTCGGGCGGCTCGCAGAGCTTCAACGCGGTCAACAGCCTGCGCCTCCTCGGCCGCTGGATGCGGATGATCACCATCCCCAACCAATCCTCGGTGCCGATGGCCTACAAGGAATTCGACGAGGCCGGCCGGATGATGCCGGGGCCGCTCTACGAGCGCGTGGTCGATGTCTGCGAGGAGTTGATGAAGTTCACGCTGCTGACCCGCGAGCGGGCCGACTATCTCGTCGACCGCTACAGCGAGCGAAAGGAGCGGGAGCCGGAGCGGCTGCGGGCGGTGGCGGCCGATATCGCCATGGGCAAGCCATGACCGGCCCGGGCGGCCTACTCGGCCGGGGGCGCGCGCTCTAGCTAGGACGGAGGCCGGCTCCGCCGGTCATGTTCGTTTCCGCAGAGGGCGTCGCGACGGCCCTCGCTCCGACAGAGGGATAGCCGCCTTATGGAATACCTCCACACCATGGTCCGGGTGGCCGATCTCGACCGGGCGCTCGCCTTCTACGTCGACGCGTTCGGCCTGAAGGAAGTCCGCCGCGTCGAGAACGAGAAGGGCCGCTTTACCTTGGTCTTCCTGGCCGCCCCCGGGGATGTCGAGCGGGCCCAGGCGACCAAGTCGCCGCTGGTCGAGCTGACCTACAACTGGGACCCGGAGACCTATACCGGCGGCCGCAACTTCGGGCACTTAGCCTACCAGGTCGACGACATCTACGCGTTCTGCGCCCAGCTCCAGGACAAGGGCGTGACCATCAGCCGTCCGCCCCGCGACGGCCACATGGCCTTCGTGAAGTCGCCGGACGGCATCTCAATCGAGATCCTGCAGAAGGGCGGCGCCAAGGAGCCGCAGGAGCCGTGGACGTCGATGGAGAACACCGGCAGCTGGTAATCCACCCGCGACTCTTGACCCGGACGGCGGCGCGGGCGCATCTGCCCGCGGATCAGCCGGCCGGGCGGCCGCTCCGGGCGCATCGACGTCCGGGGAGGAAAGTCCGGGCTCCATGGAGAGACGGTGCCGGATAACGTCCGGCGGGGGCGACCCCAGGGACAGTGCCACAGAGAGCAGACCGCCCCGGATGCGTCCGGGGTCAGGGTGAAAGGGTGCGGTAAGAGCGCACCGCGGACGCGGCAACGCGGACGGCACGGCAAACCCCACTGGGAGCAAGACCGAATAGGGGCGGCGCGCCCTTCGCGAGAAGGGCAGGCCCGCTCTCCAGGCCAGTCGCCCGGGTTGGTTGCTCGAGGCGGTCGGCAACGACCGTCCCAGAGGAATGGCCGCCACGTCGGCGCGCGCGAGCGCTCCGGCCTTACAGAACCCGGCTTATAGGCCGGCTGATCCAACTCCCCCCGGACCCGTGCGCCGCGGCGATCGCGCGGTAGCTCTACAGGCTCCGCGACGCGCAAAATTCGCGCCCGGCAAAAACCTTCGGTTAACCGTACCGGGGTCAGATCGGTCGGCTCGCCAGCGCCAGGCTCGCGCGTTGACGATCCTCCGAGGCCCATGATACCCGGCATCCTCCCGTCAACGGCGTGTATCGGATCGCCGGGCGTAACCTGCACAGGTGCAGGTCCCGTCCGTGCGCGGCGTTTCGCGCGCTCCGCATCCGGTGCCGTTCCCGTCACGCGCGCCGCGCTCGCGCGGCCCGGCACAGGGCACCATGAGACGCACGAGCCGCATCCGCGCCGGACTCTCCGGATCGCGCCGAACCCCCGACTGTCCCCGCACCGGCCCGGCGAGGCGCGCATGATCCGGCGCCGCCCCCCGGCCGAGACGGCGTCCGCGCACCGCGACGGCCCCGCCGCCTCCGGCCAGCCCCACGTGCCGGTGCTGCTCGCCGAAGTCGTCGAGTCGCTCAAGCTCGACGGCGGCGTCGCCGTCGACGGCACCTTCGGAGCCGGCGGCTACACCCGCGCTCTGCTGGCGGCCGATCCGACGCTTAAGGTGATCGGCATCGACCGCGACCCGCGGGCGATCGCCGGCGGGCAGGCCCTGGTCTGCGAGGCCGGCGGGCGCCTGCGCCTCGTCCCGGGCCGGTTCGGCGACCTCGACGCGCTGCTTACCGAGGCCGGCGAAGGCCAGGTCGCCGGCATCGTGCTCGATATCGGCGTCTCGTCGATGCAGCTCGACACCCCGGAGCGGGGCTTCTCGTTCCGCAGCGACGGGCCCCTCGACATGCGCATGGGCGGCGACGGCCCCAGCGCTGCGGACCTCGTGAACGAGGCCGACGAGACCGTGCTGGCCGACATCATCTATCATTACGGCGAGGAGCGGCGCTCGCGGGCCGTGGCCCGGACCATCCACGAGGCCCGCCGCCGCGGCCGGATCGAGACCACCGCCCAGCTCGCCGAGTTGGTCGCCGGCGTGGTCTGGGTCGAGCCCGGCAGCCACATCCATCCCGCGACCCGGACCTTCCAGGGCCTGCGGATCGCCGTGAACGACGAGCTCGGCGAGCTGGTCCGCGCGCTCCACGCAGCCGAGCGGGTCCTGGCCCCGGGCGGACGGCTCGCCGTGGTGACGTTCCATTCGCTGGAAGACCGGATCGTCAAGCAGTTCTTCGCCGCCCGCAGCGGTCGCGCCGCCCAGGGCTCGCGCCACCTGCCGGGCGGCCAAGCCGAGACGATCCGCAGCTTCCGCCTCGTCACCAAGGGTCCGGTCCTGCCGGGCGAGGCCGAGATCGCCCGCAACCCGCGCGCCCGCTCGGCCAAGCTGCGGGCCGCGGAGCGCACCGAATCCGACCTGCCCGAACCGCTCGCGGCGCTCCACGCGCTCGCGAGCCTGCCAGACACCGCCCGCGGGGGCCATCGCCGATGATCCGCCTGCTGAACCTCCTGGCGGTCGCCGGCCTCGTGGCCTCGGCGATCTACGCCTACTCGATCAAGTACGACACGCTTTACCAGGGCGGTCAGGTCTCGAAGCTGCAGACCGCCCTGCACAAGGAGCGGCAGGCGATCGCGGTGCTGCGCGCCGAGTGGCAGCTCCTGACCCGGCCGGACCGGCTGCAGGCGGCGGTGGACAAGCACCTCGCGCTGGAGCCGATCGGCACTAGCCACCTGGCCCGCCTGTCGGACCTGCCCGCCCGCCCCGAGCGCGGCGACGAGATCGGCCGGCTGCTCGCCGCAACCGCGACTCCCAAGGACAAGGGCGGGATCGAGCCGCGCACCACCGGCTCGATCACCCGCACCGTCACCACGACCCGCACCCCGAATACCGCTTCGAGGTAATCATCCGTGTCCGAAGACGCCGACCAGATCAGAGACGCGGCAGCCGAGGCGCAGATCTCGGAACACCCTGTCCCGGAGCCCGACGCACCGGCGCACGATGCGCCGCACTTCGCCGTGTCGGAGCAGGATGCGGCGGCGCTCGAGGCCGCCGCCCGGGCGCTGCACCCGGACATGCGTGCCGCCCGCGCCAAGGCGTTCGTGCGGAGCATGTTCCGGCTCGCCATCGAGCGCTCGCACATGCGCGTCGCCCTGGTCGGGCTGGTGTTCGTCGCGGTGTTCGGGACGATCTCGGCCAAGCTGCTGATGATGGCGGTGTTCGGCGATCCGCCCAGCCAGGAGCACCGGGTCGCGGCCGCATCCTCGACGGCGTTCCGGCCCGACATCGTCGACCGCAACGGCGAGATCCTGGCCACCGACATCCGCACCGTCTCGGTCTTCGCCGAGCCCGGCAACATCTACGACAAGGACGAGGCGGTGGAGCTGCTCACCGCGGTCCTGCCGGAACTCAATGCCTCCGAGCTGCGCGCCAAGCTGTCCTCGCGCAAGGACAAGAAGGGCGCGGGCTTCGTCTGGGTGAAGCGCGAGCTGACGCCCAAGCAACAGGCCGAGGTCCACCGGCTCGGCATCCCGGGCATCGGCTTCCTGCCGGACCACAAGCGGGTCTACCCGAACGGCGTCGCCGCCGCCCACATCCTGGGCGCGACCAACCTCGACGGCGTCGGCATCGCCGGCATGGAGAAGTACATCGACTCGACCGGCCTCCAGGCGCTCAACAGCTTCGGGCTGGTCAGCAAGCAGGCAGACCTGAAGCCGGTGCAGCTCTCCATCGATCTGCGCGCCCAGTTCGCCGTGCGCGACGAGCTGGCCTGGGGCATCGACCACTTCAAGGCCAAGGCCGGCGCCTCGATGATCCTCGACGTCAAGACCGGTGAGGTCATCGCCCTGGTGTCGATGCCGGACTTCGATCCGAACGACCCGAAGGACGCGCTCTCGCCCGACCGGATCAACCGCATGAATGTCGGCGTCTACGAGATGGGCTCGACCTTCAAGGCGATGACGCTGGCCATGGCGCTGGATTCCGGCAAGTACAACGTCAACTCGACCTTCGACACCCGCGGCGGCGTGCTGAACTGGGGCCGGCAGAAGATCCACGAGTATCACGGCACCAACCGGGTCATCACCATGCCGGAAGTGTTCACGCACTCGTCGAACATCGGCTCGGCCAAGATGGCGCTCGGCGTCGGCGTGCCCGGCCACAAGGCCTTCCTGAAGAAGATGGGTCTGCTCGACCGGCTGCGCACGGAGCTGCCCGAGAGCGCGGCCCCGATCGTCCCGTCGCGCTGGACCGAGATCAACAC